>NZ_JBHSRF010000011.1:1740-160047 GCF_042658925.1 Sphaerisporangium aureirubrum | reverse complement strand
GGCTGGTCATGGAGGACTTCTATCGGGGGGCGCGGCGGCGGCTGGACGTGTTGATGGACGGCGGGGAGCCGGTCGGGGGGCGGTGGAACTTCGACGCGGAGAACCGGTGTCCGCCGCCTGGTGGGGGAGTGGGGGTGGCGCCGCCGTGGCGGGCGGAGGAGGACGAGGTCGACGAGCGGGTGCGGGACGATCTCGATCGGTGGGAACGGGACGGGGAGGTCGCGTTCGTGGGGCGGGACGGGCCTCGGGTCTTTCCGGCCACGCGGGGGGAGGCGCTGGCGGCGTTGCGGACGTTCGTCGGGCATCGGCTGCCGGTGTTCGGGCCGTATCAGGACGCGATGCTGAGCGGCGATCCGGCGATGGCGCACAGCATGTTGTCGGCGGCGCTCAACCTCGGGCTGCTGGATCCGATGGAGTGCGTGCGGGCCGCCGAGGCGGCGTACCGGGACGGGCGGGTGCCGGCGGCTAGCGCGGAGGGGTTCATCCGGCAGCTCATCGGGTGGCGGGACTACATGTGGCATCTGTACTGGCATTTCGGGGAGCACTACCGGGAGCTGAACCGGCTGGGTGCTCGTGCGCCGCTGCCCGAGTGGTTTGCCGAACTGGACGCGGGGGCCGTGGAGGCGCGGTGCCTGTCGTGGGCGCTGGAACAGGTGCGGGACACCGGCTTCACCCACCACATCGTGCGGCTGATGGTGCTCGGGAACTACGCGCTCCAGCGAGGCTTCGACCCCGCCGCGCTCACCGACTGGTTCCACCGCTGCTTCGTGGACGGCTACGACTGGGTGATGCTGCCCAACGTGATCGGCATGTCCCAGCACGCCGACGGCGGCCTGCTCGCCACCAAGCCCTACGCCGCCGGCGGCGCCTACATCAACCGGATGAGCGACTTCTGCGCCGGCTGCCGCTACCACCCGTCCCACCGCACCGGCGACGACGCCTGCCCCTTCACCGCCGGCTACTGGTGGTTCATGTCCCGCAACGCCGACCTCCTGTCCCGCAACGCCCGCATGTCCCGCGCCATCCACGGCATGCGCCGCCTCCCCGACCTCGACGAGGTCTGCGCCCAGGAATCGGCCCGAGGCGACGACCCGCCATGATCGGGCCGTAGTGCGAGGGATCAGGGGAGGCGGCGGGAGGCGGGGCTTTCCAGGGGGCCGCCTGCCAATGCGGCGGCTTTGGTGGGGTATATGTCGAATACGGCGCCTAGGCCTGTGACGTTCATGATGGTGCGGGGCATGGGGCGGAGGGAGCAGAGGGCGCAGGTGCCGCCGTGGCGGGTGGCTTGTGCGCAGGCGCTCACCAGGAGGCGTAGGCCGCTGGAATCTATGAAATTGAGCTCCGACATGTCGAAAAGGAGCCGGGGGGCGCCTTTACAGAGGGCCAGATCGAGGTCCTCGCCCAGGGTCCCGAGACCATTGGCGTCCAGCTCACCGATCATCGTGATCACGGTGAACTGATCTCGGTGTTCCCGGTGCACCGTCAACGGCATACTCACCTCCAGGGGCGGCGGCACCCCTTCTCCGCCCAGTGTGGCGCGCCCGCTGGTGCCCGCACAAGGCCGGGAGTGGCCGGTGCGCCAGGCATGATACGGACATTCGGGTTTATTTCCGATGAAGCAGAACGGAGGCGCCGTTATGCAGGTAATCGGCGCTGGATTTGGCCGTACCGGCACGTTCTCCTTGAAAGCAGCATTGGAACGGCTCGGCTTCGCACCCTGCTATCACATGAAGGAAGTACTCGACCATCCCGCCATGATCTACCAGTGGCTGGACATCGCCGAGGGCCGGTCCACCGACTTCGACGCCGTGTTCGACGGCTACGCGGCGACCGTCGACTGGCCGGCGGCCGCGTACTGGCGCGAGCTGATCGAGTACTACCCGGACGCCAAGGTCCTGCTCACCGTCCGGGATCCGGAGCGATGGTACGAGAGCATGCGGGCCACCATCCTCAGCCGCGCCCACCACGGGCCGGGGCTGCGGAACCGCCTGTTCACGACCCTGCTCCGTCTGCGCGGTTCGGACATGTACGCCTTCATCCGGATGACTCGCGTCGCGGTCTCGGAGAAGGTGTTCGGCGGCTCGGCGACGGACAGGGAAACGCTGATCAAGGCGTTCCACGCCCATGTGCGCGAGGTGCGGGAGACCGTTCCCGCCGATCGCCTGCTGGTGTACGAGGTCAAGCAGGGCTGGGAGCCGCTGTGCGCGTTCCTCGGCGTGCCCGTCCCCGACGAGCCCTTCCCGTGGCTGAACGACCGGGACGACTTCCGGCGGAGCACCCGCGAGTTCCGGAAGCACGCGGTCTGGCGCCGTTCGGCCCCGCGCAAGGCTCTCGCCAAGGGGTGAGCGCTCCCGTCGAGTGAGCCTGCCCTCGCCGGGGCCCCGGCGGAGAGCGTTTCCCCGCGCTGCCCGCGACGTGTTTCGCCCTGGTGAGCAGCGCGTTTCCACTTCGTTGACGCCTGGCTGTTGACAAGTCGGGGTACACCGGACACTCTCTGACTGGAGAGCGCTCTCCGGGGTCCGCTACCT
Organism: Sphaerisporangium aureirubrum; assembly: GCF_042658925.1. Taxonomy (NCBI): domain Bacteria; kingdom Bacillati; phylum Actinomycetota; class Actinomycetes; order Streptosporangiales; family Streptosporangiaceae; genus Sphaerisporangium; species Sphaerisporangium aureirubrum. The sequence goes on along the minus strand of NZ_JBHSRF010000011.1, from coordinate 157,519 downwards.
CAATGAACACCCGGTGAGAGGATGATTGTGCGTACACGAAAGCTCGGATACTTCGCAGTAGCGGGCATGTTGCTGGCCGCGGCAGTGGCCTGCGGGGGCGGGGACGGCGGCGGCGACGCCGGTGGATCCGCGGCGCCCAAGACCCTGACGTACTGGGCGTCCAACCAGGGCACCAGCCTCGACAACGACAAGCAGGTACTCCAGCCCGAGCTGGACAAGTTCGAGAAGCAGACCGGTGTCAAGGTCAACCTCGAAGTCGTGCCGTGGGCCGACCTGCTCAACCGCATCCTGGCCGCCACCACCTCCGGCAAGGGCCCGGACGTGCTCAACATCGGCAACACCTGGTCGGCGTCCCTCCAGGCCACCGGCGCGTTCGTGCCGTTCGACGACACGCTCCTCGGCCAGCTCGGCGGCAAGGACCGCTTCCTCGGCCCGAGCCTCGCCGCCACCGGTGCCCCGGGCAAGCCCCCGACGGCCGTCCCGATCTACGGCATGACCTACGGCCTCTACTACAACAAGAAGATGTTCGCCGAGGCGGGCATCGACAAGCCGCCGGCCACCTGGGACGAGCTGATCGCCGCGGGCAAGAAGCTCACCAAGGGCGGCAAGTGGGGCCTCGCCGTCGAGGGCGCCAGCGTGAGCGAGAACGCCCACCACGCGTTCATCTTCGGCCAGCAGCACGGGGCCGAGCTGTTCGGCGCGGACGGCAAGCCGCAGTTCGACACGCCGCAGGAGGCCGCGGCCATCAAGCAGTACCTGGACCTGATGGCCGTGCACAAGATCGTGAACCCTAGCAACGCCGAGTACTCCAACGGCACCGAGGCCGTGCAGGACTTCGTCAACCGCAAGGCCGCGATGCTGATGTGGCAGTCGGCCGCCGCGTCGCTGCGGGCCGGGGGCATGACCGAGGACGAGTACGGGCTCGCGCCGATCCCGCTGCCCGACCCCGCCCAGGGCGGCAAGCAGGTGAACGGCATGGTCGCTGGCATCAACCTGGCGATCTTCAACTTCACCAAGAACAAGGACGCGGCCGTCCAGTTCGCGAAGTTCATGACCAGCCCCGACGAGCAGAAGGTCCTCAACAAGGCATACGGCTCGCTGCCGGTCGTCCAGGACGCCTACGACGACCCCGCGTTCCAGACGCCCACCATCAAGACCTTCCAGGAGATCCTCGCCAAGACCGCCGCGCCGCTGCCCCAGGTGCCCGAGGAGAGCCAGTTCGAGACGCTCGTCGGCACCGCCATGAACCAGCTGTGGGCGGACGCCGCCGGCGGAAAGCCGATCACCGAGGAGTACGTCAAGTCCAAGCTCACCCAGGCCAACCAGCAGGTACAGCCCGGTAGCTGACCGTTCGGCACCGGGCGGCGCCCGGGAGCGGCGACCTGACCGCCGCCCCGGCGCCGTACGCGTCCCGGCTCCCCGGCAGGAACCACACACCGAGAGGGACGAATGGTCGCTCGCACCGCCCACCCCGCGCGGCAGGACGCCGCGCGACCGAAGGACGATCCACCGCGCCCGAGAGGGCCGGCGGTGTGGGCACGCCTGCGCCGGGGCGGGCTGCCGTACCTGCTAATCCTGCCCGCTGTGCTGCTGGAACTGCTCATCCACGTGGTGCCGATGCTGGTCGGCGTGGGCATGAGCTTCCTGAAGCTCACGCAGTTCTTCATCAGGAACTGGACGGCGGCGCCGTTCGCCGGCCTGGACAACTACCGCGTGGCGGTCGACTTCGACTCGGCCGTGGGGCGCTCGCTGCTGCACTCGTTCACGGTCACCGTGGTGTTCACCGCGATCGCCGTCGGGTTGTCGTGGCTGCTCGGCACCATGGGCGCCGTGCTCATGCAGGGCTCGTTCAGGGGCCGGGGCCTGCTGCGCACGTTGTTCCTGGTGCCGTACGCGCTGCCGGTGTACGCGGGGGTCATCACCTGGAGCTTCATGTTCCAGCGAGACACCGGCATGATCAACCACGTGCTGGTCGACCAGCTCCACCTGTTCGGCGAGCGCCCGTTCTGGCTGATCGGCCAGAACAGCTTCGCCGCGGTCGTGGTGGTGTGCGTCTGGCGGACCTGGCCGTTCGCGTTCCTCGTGCTGATGGCCGGGCTGCAGAACATCCCCGGCGACCTGTACGAGGCGTCGGCCATCGACGGGGCGGGCTTCTGGCGGCAGCTGAGGAACATCACGCTGCCGATGCTGCGGCCGGTCAACCAGGTGCTCGTGCTGGTGCTGTTCCTGTGGACCTTCAACGACTTCAACACGCCGTACGTGCTGTTCGGCAGGGCCGCGCCGCAGGAGGCCGACCTGATCTCGGTGCACATCTACCAGAGCTCGTTCGTCACCTGGAACTTCGGCTCCGGCTCGGCGATGTCCGTGCTGCTCCTGCTGTTCCTGCTGCTGGTCACCGCGGTGTACCTGACGGCGACCTCGCGAAGGAGGAGCGATGCGTGAGCCGCGCTGGCTGCCGTGGGCCCGGTGGATCGGCCTCGGGCTGCTCACCTTGTTCACCCTCGTGCCGCTGTTCGTGATGGCGTCGTCGGCGATCAAGCCGCTGCGCGACGTGCAGAACGGCTTCAGCTGGATCCCGACGACGTTCACCCTGCGGCCGTTCACCGACATCTGGCGCACGGTGCCGCTGGCCCGCTACTTCGTCAACAGCCTGGTGGTGTCCTCGGTGGCGGCGGTGGCCTCGGTGACCGTCGCGATCTTCGCGGCGTACGCGATCAGCCGCTACCGGTTCCCCGGGCGGCGGATCTTCTCGGTCACCGTGCTGTCGACCCAGATGTTCCCGGGCATCCTGTTCCTGCTGCCGCTGTTCATGATCTTCGTGAACCTCGGCAACGCCATCGGGATCGAGCTGTACGCCACCCGCACCGGCCTGATCATCACCTACCTGACGTTCTCGCTGCCGTTCTCGATCTGGATGCTGGTCGGGTACTTCGACTCGATCCCGGTCGCGCTGGACGAGGCCGCCAAGGTGGACGGCAACGGGCCGATCGGCGCCCTGCTACGGGTCGTGATCCCCGCCGCGATGCCCGGGATCGTGGCCGTGCTCATCTACGCGTTCATGACGGCGTGGGGAGAGGTGCTGTTCGCGTCGGTGATGACCGACGAGGGCACCCGCACGCTGGCGGTCGGGCTGCGGGGCTACGCGACCGAGAACGACGTGTACTGGAACCAGGTGATGGCGGCGTCGCTGGTGGTCAGCGTGCCGGTGGTGGCGGGGTTCCTGCTGCTCCAGCGGTATCTCGTGCAGGGGCTCACGGCGGGGGCGGTGAAGTAGCGAAGCGGCGGTCGGGCGGTCCGTGCGGGTCAGGGGTCCGTGCGGGCCGGGGGCCGTCCCACGCTCCCAGGGCGTCTCAGGCCGACTCGCGCACCACCAGGGACGGCTCGAAGATGACCGAGGTCACCGGCCGGCCGGGGTCGTCGACGTGCTCCAGCAGCAGGCGGGTCATCTCGGCCGCCATGTCCTCCACCGGGTGCCGGATCGTGGTGAGCGGCGGACGGCTCGCGGTGGCGGCGCTGCTGTCGTCGAAGCCGACCACCGAGACGTCCCCGGGCACCTGGCGGCCGTGGTGGCGCAGCGCCAGCAGGGCGCCCCTGGCCATCAGGTCGTTGGCGGCGAACACGCCGTCCAGCTCCGGGTGCTCGGCCAGCAGCCGCTCCATCGCGTGCTCGCCGCTGTCCTGGGTGAAGTCGCCCTCGGCGCACGGCACGTACGGGTGGCCGTGCGCGGCCATCGCGTCCCGGAAGCCGTTGAGCCGGTCCTGCGCGGCCGGCACCGCCAGCGGGCCGGTGACGGTGGCCACCCGGCGGCGGCCGACGGCCACCAGATGGTCGGCGGCGAGCTTGGCGCCGGTGCGGTGCGCGACGTCCACGTAGCTGATGGGGATGGGCGGGGACGGCCGGGCGAACAGCACGGCGGGCAGGCCCATGCCGGTGAGCAGGCCGGGCAGCGGGTCCAGCGCGTTGGTGGAGACCAGGACCGCGCCGTCGGCGTTGCCCTGGCGCAGGTACGCGATGACCTGCGCACGGGCCTCGTCGTCCTCGGCGAACATCAGGATCGGGTGGACGCCGCGCGGGCGCAGGAACCCGACGACGCCGCTCGCGACCCGGCCGAAGAACGGGTCGGCGAAGACCTTGCTGTGGAACGGGCCGTCCACGCTCTCCTCGCCCGTGCCGGAGACCACCAGGGCGACGGCGCCCGCGCGCCGGGTCACCAGGGAGCGGGCCGCCCGGTTGGGCACGTAGCCGGTCTCGGCGATGGCGTGGCGCACCGTCTCCTGGATCGCGGGGTCGACGTTGCGGATGCCGTTGATGACGCGGGAGACGGTGGCGCGGGAGACGCCCGCCGCGCGAGCGACGTCCTCCAGTGTCGGGGATGCCGGAACCGGGGGGCGGCCTTCGCTCATGGGGCCTTTATAGCACGCTCGGAGAGCGCTCTCCAACGCTCTGTACTCACGCGCCCGTGCTCTCGGCGCCCACCGTGACGCTCGCGGCCAATGGTAGGTCCGCCGCGGTCCGGCCCGCCAGTACGGCGAAGCCTCCCAGCTCGGTCACCCAGCCCTTCCGTTCCACCGACCAGTGCTGGAACGCCCGCGCGGGCAGCTCGACCACCGCCTCCACGGCCTCGCCCGGCCCGGCCGTCACCCGCGCGTACCCGGCGAGCCAGCGCTCCGGGCGGGACACGGCGGACCCGGGACGGGCCAGGTAGACCTGGGCCACCTCGGCGCCCGCGCGCGTGCCGGTGTTGCGCAGCAGGATACGGACGACCGCCCCGGCGCTCGCGCCGGGCTCCACGGTGATCCCCTCGTAGGCCCAGGTGGTGTAGCCGAGGCCGTGGCCGAACCAGTACGCGGGCGGCTCGGGTTCGCGCAGCCAGGCGCGGTAGCCGATGTCCAGGGCCTCGCCGTACTTCAGCACGCCGCCGGCCGGTGTGGTGCTCACCAGGGAACGGGCGGCCCAGGTGGTGGGGAGGCGGCCGCCGGGCTCGGTGGTGCCGAACAGGACGTCGGCCAGGCCGTGGCCGTACTCCTGGCCGGGGAACCAGCTCAGCAGCACCGCGGGCACCTCGTCCCGCCAGGGCAGCGCGACCGGGCCGCCGGTGTTGACCACGACCACCGTGGACGGGTTGGCGGCCACCACCGCGCGGACCAGCGCGTCCTGGTCGCCGGGCAGGGTGAGATCGGTGCGGTCGTAGCCCTCGCTCTCGCTCTCGTCGGTGGAGCCGACCACCACGATCGCCACGTCGGCGTCCCGGGCCAGCTCGACGGCCGCGGCGAGCTCGTCGGCGTCGCCGCGCCGGGGCGGGTCGGCGGCGAGCGCCGAGGCCAGGCCGCTATCCCGGCTGAGGCGCCGCCGGGATACCAGCTCGACCTCCACGCCCTCGGTCAGGTCCAGCTCGGCGAAGCGGTACGGCGGGTGCAGGTGGATGGTCGCCGGGTCGTCGGTGTCCAGCGGTACGTCCTCGTCCACCAGCGTGACGCCGTCCGCGGCCAGGAACACCGGCCCCCAGCCGGACACCCCGACGCGCCAGCGGCCCGTGACGGAGGGCCGCAGCCGGGCCCGGATCTCCACGGTGCGCATGCCCCGCACCAGGGCGGGCTCCAGGATCTGCCCGGTGAGCCGGTGCTCGGCGTGCACCTCGGCGCCGTCCGCGCCGAGCAGGCGGACCAGCACTCCCGGCCGGCCGTCGCGCGGGTCGCAGGCGTTGTCCAGCCCGAGCGGGGCGGGGTGCCCGTCGGTGTACGTGCCGACCGCGTGCGTCACCTCGGCCAGGCCGTCCAGCGCCGCCCTGATCCCGTCCAGCGGCGAGGCCACCGACACGGGGTACACGCCCGCGCTGCCCCCGCCCTGCACCCGGGGCGTGGCCGCGTTGGGCCCGATGACGGCGACCCGGCGCAGCCGCCCGGGGGCCAGCGGCAGCAGGCCGCCCTCGTTGCGCAGCAGTACGGCGCTCGCGGCGACGGCCTCGCGCAGCACGACCCGGCCGCGCTCGACCTCCTCGGCGGTGATCGGCGTCACGCCGGCCAGCCCGCCGGTCTCGGCGGGGGAGAGGACGGCCGGGGACGATCCGGGGGAGAGGGCGCCGACGCGGGCGGCCAGGCCGAGGAGGCGGCGGACCTTCTCGTCCACGGCCTCCTCGGGGACGTCGCCGGAGCGGACGGCGGCGGCGAGGGCGGGGCCCCAGGCGCCGTCCGGGCCGGGCATGGCGAGGTCCTGGGGGGCGCGGCCGGCGGCGACGGCGGAGCGCACGGCGCCCCAGTCGGAGATCACCAGGCCGTCGAAGCCCCACTCGCCTTTCAGCGGGTCGGCCAGCAGCGGGTTCTCGGTCATGGTGGCGCCGTTGACGCCGTTGTAGGCGGCCATGACCACCCACACCCCGGCGGCGACGGCGGCCTCGAACGGCACCATGTACAGCTCGCGCAGCGTGCGCTCGTCCACGTGCGCGTCGAGGGTCATGCGCTCGGTCTCGGAGTCGTTGGCGACGTAGTGCTTGGCCGTGGCGGCGACCCCGCGCGACTGCACGCCCTCGATGTACGCGACGCCGATGCGCGCGGTGAGCAGCGGGTCCTCGGAGTAGCACTCGAAGTGCCGGCCGCCGAGGGGCGAGCGGTGCAGGTTGATGGTGGGCGCCAGCAGCACGTCCACGCTCTTGCGGCGGGCCTCCCCGGCCAGCAGCTCGCCGAGGCGCCGCACCAGGCCGGTGTCCCAGGTGGCGGCGAGGGCGCTCGGGGAGGGCAGCGTGAGGGAGACGCTGCGCTCGTCCCAGCCCTGGCCGCGCACCCCGATGGGCCCGTCGGAGACGACGATGGAGCGCAGCCCGAGGTCCGGCTCGGCGTGGGTGCGCCAGGCGGTCGCCCCGGTCAGCAGCCGCACCTTCTGGTCGAGGTCCAGCTTACGTACCATGTCGTCGAGCTCGTCGTCGATCACCCGGTCATCCTCCCGAACCTTGGAGAGCGCTCTCCGTCCCCGCCCTAGGTTCACCGTACCGGGCCGGTATGTCAATGGGATCTGTGCCTGAAGGAGCACCGATGCCCAGGAAGAGGCGGACGGCTGGTGCGGCACCCGCCCGGTGCGGTCACGGCCGCGGATCACATGGCGCGAGGCGGGAGAAGCCGGGGGCAATGTCGCGGATCAAGCGTTTACCCACGTGTCGGCGTGGGGCTCGGTAGGACGGGGGAGTCTCCCGTGCACACACGGGTTCGTGCGGTGAAACCTGAGAACCGGGCAAAAACGGAGATATTGTGCAAGATCATCACTCGTCGGCGGTGAGCCGCCGTGACCTGCTCGGCATGTCCACCGTCGCACTGGCCGGCGCGGTGCCCCTCGCCGTCTACCCCGGACCCGGCGCTCCGGCTCACGCGGCAGAGCAGGTCCACGGGCACGGCCACAAGCCGGGGGTGACGCCTCCGGAGGACCTCATGCGGGAGCACGGGGTGCTGAAGAGCGTCCTGCTGGTGTACAGGGAGGGGATCCGGCGGATCCAGCGCGGCGAACAGGTGCCCGGCCAGCCGCTGCACGCCGCGGCGCAGGTCATCCGTGACTACATCGAGCGCCACCATGAGCACCTGGAGGAGAAGTACGTCTTCCCGCGCCTGCGCGAAGCCGGCAGACTCCACCGCACGGTCGGCATCCTGTGTCAGCAGCACAAGCGGGGCCGCGAGATCACCGCCCGCATCCTGGCCGCCACCCGCCACCCCAGGGCCTCGGCCCACCAGCGCCAGGCCCTGGTCTCCGACATGGCGGCCTTCATCCGCATGTACGAGCCCCACGAGGCCCGCGAGGACACCGTGGTCTTCCCCGTCTTCCGCAAGGTGACCCCCGCCGGCGAGTTCGCCCGCCTGGCCGAGGTCTTCGAAGCCGAGGAACACCGCCGCTTCGGCCAGCACGGCTTCACCACGATGGTCCACAAGGTCGCCGACATAGAAAGGGCCCTGCACATCCACGACCTGTCCCGGTTCACCCCCGCGAAGACACCCTCCCGCCACCGGCACCGCCGACCCTCGGCCCGCTGACCCCGCTTTCAGCCTGTCCGGTGCACCGCAGGTCAGGGGCGGGGTAGCACGCCGAGGAGGGTCGCGGTCAGGGCCAGGTTCAAGTTGTCCTTCAGGTCCAGGTGGAAGCGGGCCAGGTCGGGCTCGGCCTGGTAGGCCGCCAGCAGGCTGGGTGGGGGGGTGCTGTACGCCGACAGCGCGCCGGCCAAGACCAGGGTTTGCAGGCTGAGCAGTGTCGCGTTCTCGCCCAGCTCCGGCAGGTACTTCTGGATCAGGGTGGTCATGGTCGTCAGGCGATTCAGGAAGGCACGCTTGTAGCGTGATACGACCTCGACGGAGACGTTGTGTTCCAGGACGCTGCCCTGTGCGCCGAAGAGGTCGCACAGCACCACTCGGCCGGAGAGTGAGCGGCTGAGGATCCCGGCCACCGCCGCCGCCCGCTCGGCCATGGGGAGATTTTCGTCGACGCCGGCGGCCAGCTCGCCTGCCAGTTCCGTCAGCCACTCCCGCAGGAAGTGGTCCAGCAGTTCCAGCAGCACCGCCTCGCGGGACTCGAAGTAGCGCAGCACGTTCGGCTTCGCCAGGCCTACCCGGCGGCTGAGCTCGTTCAGGGTGACCGCGGCCACGGGCATCTCGTCGAGCATCGCCGACGCCATGTCGAGGATCGCCCGTCGGCGGATCTCCCGCTGCTCCTCGGTTCGCGCCCGCTGGAAAGTCACGACCGCCAGCCTAACTTAGGTACCAGCGGTACGTTGACAACGTACCGAAAGTACTTTAGCGTCGTCGACACAAGATACCTTCGGTACGTTAGCTTGATTGGGAGCCTGACATGGGCGAGAAGTGGACGACGGCGAACATTCCAGACCAGCGCGGGCGGGTGGCCGTGGTGACCGGGGCCAACACCGGACTGGGATACGAGACCGCCAAGGCGCTCGCCGAGCGCGGGGCGTCCGTGGTGCTCGCCGTGCGCGACGCCGAGAAGGGCGAGCAGGCCGCGGCTCGCATGACCGGCGACGTGACCGTGCAGGCGCTGGACCTGACCTCGCTCGACTCCGTCCGGACCGCGGCGGCGGCCCTGCGGTCCCGGCTCGACCGGCTCGACCTGCTGATCAACAACGCCGGCGTGATGTACACCCCGAAGCAGACCACCAAAGACGGCTTCGAGATGCAGTTCGGCACCAACCACCTCGGCCACTTCGCGCTCACCGGGCTGCTGCTGGACCTGATGCTGCCGGTGCCCGGCTCGCGCGTGGTGACGGTCAGCAGCATCGGCCACCGCATCCGGGCCGCGATCCACTTCGACGACCCGCAGTGGGAGCGGTCGTACAGCCGGGTCGCGGCCTATGGTCAGTCCAAGCTGGCCAACCTGATGTTCACGTACGAGCTGCAGCGCCGGCTCGCCACGCACGGCACCACCGTCGCGGTGGCCGCGCACCCCGGCATGTCGAGCACCGAGCTCGCCCGCAACAGCCCCGCGGCCCTCCGGCTTCCGCTCACCTGGCTCGCGCCGCTGATCACCCAGACACCGGCGATGGGCGCGCTGCCGACCCTGCGCGCCGCCACCGACCCCGCCACGCTCGGCGGCCAGTACTTCGGCCCCGGCGGACGCAACGAGGTCATGGGCCACCCCCGGCTGGTCACCTCCAGCCCGGAGTCGTACGAGATAGCCGTCCAGCAGCGGCTGTGGGCCGTCTCCGAAGACCTCACCGGCGTGAAGTTCCCCGTCGTTCCGGCCAAGCAGAACGCGTTTCCCTCCGGTTCGGCCATCACGATGTAGCCCGCGCCGGCTGGAGGCCCGGCTCGTCGCGGCGAGAGCGGAGGCCAGAGGGAAGCTACACCCCCAACCCCCTCACCATCACTCCGAACACGGGTGACCCCGGCAACGGGTTCCGCTTCTCACCGATCTGCTGCCAACCCCACTTGCGGTAGGCGGCCAGCGCCGGTGCCGCCTGTGGCAACACCGTCAGTGTGGCCCGTTCCTCTGTCCTGCCTCCCAGCAACATGTCATGGATGGTCTCCGCCACGTGCCGCCGCCGCCACGGTGCCCGCACCACCAGCTCGACCAGCGCCCAAGTACGACCAGGCCGTTCGGCCGTCATCTCCTCGGACAACGGCGACAATAGGTTCTGCCACCACGGGCTTGCTGGCCGCAGCGTCACTCCGAAGCCGAACCCCACCAGCCGGCCGCCCTCGCGGGCCGTCACCAGATCGAAGCCCTCCTGCCGGCGCTGCACGTCGAACCGGTCGCGGAACAGCCCGGCGTGCTCCTCACCCCAGCCGTACGGCGGCTCACCGTAAACCTCCAGATACACCTCGGTGAGTTCGTCCAATCGCTCAGCCGCCACGCGCGCGTCAAGCCGCCGGTATTCAATTCCCATGACCGACCAACTCCCGTTCGCGTTGTGGTGCCGCCCGTCGCAGGTAGTCCCGCGAATCACCGTGGCCCACGGGGGTGGTGGGTCGCGGTGTCTGTCGCTGCTTGGGGGTGGAGACGACGTCAGAAGTCGAACTCACCCTTCTTCGCGCCGTCGATGAAGGCGTTCCACACGCTCGCACTCACGACGAACGGCGCCTCACCCGGAGCCTCGGTGTCCCGTAACCCGACGCGACCTCCGGACAACGGAGCCACCTCGAGGCAATCGCCGCCGTTGGACGCGCTTCTCGTGGCCTTGCGCCACATCGCCGTCCGCAGTTCCTCACTCAACTCCATGCCCTGGCCGCCTCTCTGATCCGGTCGATGGACACGTGCTGGGGGTGTGCGTCCATTCGAATGGTGTCGTATCTGTGGTGGATGGCTTGGACATCTTCGGACTGATTCGTAACGTACCCGTGGGTGGCGGATTCGATATAGACCGTGTCGGATCGTCCGTTGAGTTGTGCGATGACGAAGCCACCAGAGATCCCGGTGGTACCGCCGAGGTTCATCGGCACCACCTGAATGCTGATGCGCGGAGACTCCACGGCTTCCAGTAGTCGCTCCAGTTGCCGGTGTATGACCGCCGTGCCACCGATCGGCCGCAGCAGAACGCTCTCATCGATCACGACCCAGAACACGGGCGGTGTGGTACGAGCCAAGATCGCTTGACGCTCCATTCGCGCTTGGAGCTTATTCGCCACCTCTTCCTGTGTTATGTGGGGTTCACCGCGGATCACGGCCCGAGCATATTCCTCCGTCTGAAGAAGGCCTGGAACAACCAGCGGTTGCCAGGTGCGGAGCGTGTGTGCCTCCTGCTCCACGTCCAGCCAGCCATGGAACCACGGTGGACTTGCCTCCCTGGTGAGCAGTGGCCACAGACGGACCAGGTCGCCGTTCAAAGCCAATGCTTCGTCGCAGCGCTCCACGAAGTCGCGGCTCGGGAAACGCTTCGCCCTCTCGACGAACCCGACCAGGCTGGCACTGAAGTTGATCCGGTCCGCTAGATCCCCTTGCGACAAATCAACTCTTTGTCGATATCTGCGCAGTTCGGCGCCGAAGAACGCGAGGGGGCCGGCGCTGGGGTGAAGCTCGGCAGGTGCCGGCATTCTTCCTCCATTCGGAGGTCGTCATACAACGATCACACACGCATGGAACGGCACCTCGTACCGAAAGTGTCCGAGCGGTGTGCGTGCCTTTCAGATGCAGAACGTAGCGGGTTGGGGGCACCCTGTGAAGAGTTTTGAGGCATGTGGTGACTACCGACGCAGCCCACTGTCACATCCGCGCCTGAGCACTAGTAATTCATCAGCGAAATCACAACCTATGTCCGGATAAGGAGGTTCAAAATGCGGATCACCGCTGACCGGGTTGTCGCTCTCTGGCTGTTGTCCGACCCTCTGCGCTTACAGGTGTTCACCGCCGGCGAACCGCGCGACCCGGTGCCTGAGGTCGAACGAACGACTCCCTGCGGCCCCGGCCCGGGCCACGCCGCCTCACCAGCTGCCGGAGGGGTGGGCCGCCCTCTTTCTCCTGCTCTCCTGAGCCACCCGACGCCTCACGGAGCACCGATGCCCGAGATACAGGACGGCGGTCTGCGTATCGTCTGCTGGGACCTGCCCGGTGACCTGTCCATGGTCGGCAAGACTCGCGTGATGGTGCGAGAGGTCCTCACCGCCTGGGCGCTGTCCTCGATCGCCGACGACGTGGTACTCGCTGCGGGAGAACTGCTCGCCAACGCGATCGTCTACGGCGAGCCCCCGGTCGTGTTGTCCCTGTGGCTCGGCGCCGCCGACCTGTGCGTCCGCGTCACCGACCACGGCCCCGGACTACCTCGCCACCTGGACCTCGACATCGAGGCCGCACACGGTCGCGGCTTGAGCATCGTCGCCGCCCTCGCCCACGACACCGGTGTCACCCGGCTTCCCGGCGGTCAGGGCAAGACGGTCTGGTGCAGATGGGATCTGTCTCGCATCGCCGACGGACGGGCTTGAGTGCCCTGGGTACAAGGAGGGTGCGAAGCCCGCCTTGTACCCAGGGCATCTCCGGACGGTGGAACGGGGTTGATGGCGCACGGTGATGGTGGCGTATTCCATCAGGGGTTCGGGGGATGGTGCCGTCGCGCAGGGGTGGGCGGGCTGTGATGGTCAAGGTTGGGACGCGACAACGGGTGGGCCACTTCTACCCGGCCTGGTTAGGGGTTTGTCCCATGTTCATCGCGAAGGGTATGGCTGGTTCTGGTCGGGTGTGGGGCACGGGAGGTGGTGGATCGCGGCTGTCGCTTTGCGTGCGGTGGGGGAGCGCGGGGGTGGGCGGGCTGTGGTGGCCAAGCTTGGGAGACGTCAAGGGGTGGGCCAGTTCTGCCTGGCCTGGTTAGGGGTTGGCCGAGTTCGTCGCGGAGGGTGCGGTTGTGGTCGCTCGCGGGGAGACCGATTGTGGACGACGTCAGCTCGGGGGGACGGACCACTTCACCAGGGGCGGGCGGACGGATGCGCACAGCGGCTGGCCCTTGGGGTCGGTCAAGCCTAGGTGTGCTACCAGGAGGCCAGTGGTGATGGCGGAGTCCAGTAGGTCGGGGGGGATCGTGTCCAGCCACAGTTTGGCTCGGCGGAACATTGTGAACGTTCCGGCGCCGTTCAGTGTCCCCCATGACAGGTAGAGGAACCGGGCGCCTGGCCTGCCTTGCACGAAGGGGCCGCGAAGATCCCAGCCGGATTCGATGTGGGTGGCGGTCACCTCGAGTTTCCAGACCGCCGAGGGGGCGTCGCCTGCTGTCATGCCGAGCAGTTCGTCGCGGGGCTGTCGCCGTTGCAGGGCTACGTGAATGTTGGAGTAGCCGGGAAATCCGGGCGCCTGCGCACAGTCCCTGCCGGGTAGGTCGGACGCTTCGATACGGATCTGCACTCCAGCATCATGCCCAAGATCCGGGGCACCGGCCAGCGGTGACGTGGCCGGAGCGCGTGGGGGTGAGGCGCGGCGGGATCGCCTTGGTGGAGGTGGGTGGCCGTGCGGATCGCGGTGGCGTACTTGACGCACTTGGTCGTAGGTCTTGGCGATCAGATCCCTGGGCACCAGCCGGGCCGGGGGTTGGGGTGGGTGGTGACGGCCAAGCTGGGGACACGACAACGGGTGGGCCATTTCGGCCCGGCCGGCCTGGTTGGGGTTTCTCCGTGTTTGTCGTGGACCCCGGCCGGGTGCCCGCGTCGAAGTATCCATAGGGAGATAGACGGACGATTGCGAGGGGGAGGGTGCCGCGCCCGGTCGTGGGCGCGGCACCCTTGGGGGTTAGAAGACGGGGGTGCCGGCTCGGGTGAGGCGCCAGTTGGGCACGGCGAAGGTCGTGGGGTCGATGGTGCCGGTGGCGGTGGCGTACTCGATCAAGGCCTGGCGGATTTCCACCTGGGCGTTGTAGAGGACGGGGGCCGTGGCGACGTGGGGGAAGCCGCCGCCGCCGGATTGGCGGTAGTTGTTGATGGCCACGGCGAACTGCTGGTCGGGGGTCACGGGGGTGCCCTGGTAGGAGAGGGCGGTGATGCGGGAACCCACGGGCTGGGAGATGTCGATGTCGTAGGTGACGCCCGACAGCTGGTCGTAGTTGTAGTCGGGGGTGCCGCCCGCGTTGGTGAGGGTGGCGAGGTCGACGGGGGCGCCGGGGGCCAGCTGGGTGAAGTACTTGGCGGAGTACTCCAGGTAGTCCTTGAGCTGGGTGCCGGTGAGTTTCACGGCCAGCAGGGTGTTGTCGTAGACGTACAGGCCTGCCATGTCGCGGACGCTGACCGGGCCGGCGGGGAAGACGGCGGTGCGGCTGAAGGGGGCGGCGATGGAGAGGACGGGGAGGGACGCGTCGGGGGTGCCCTCAAGGGCCTTGGTCACCAGGTCGGTCTGGACCTTCTGGATGTAGTCCAGGATGGGGGTGTCCTTGTACGGCGACTCGGTGGCCGAGAGCTGTTCCTTGGACTGGGCGATGACCTGGTTGACGTAGCCGACCGTCTTGTCGTGCTGTTCCTTCATCAGGCGCACGATCTTGGGGTCCTCGGCGACGGTGTTGGTGTTGAGGGTGGCCGACGACTTGGCGGTGACGTGCCACCTGCCGTGCTGCTTGGCCAGGGTGAAGTCCACCACCGACAGCCGCTGGCCCCAGCGGCCGGGCTCGGTGAGCAGCACCTGCTGGCCGGTGACCTTGTTGGTGACGAAACGCTGCGGCACGTCGTTGTGCGCGTGCCCGAACAGCACCGCGTCGATGCCGGGCACCTGCTCGGCCACCAGGGCGGAGGCGTTCTCCACGGGCAGTTCCGTGCCGTAGGACGACATACCGTTGTCCCCGGCGTGCGCGGTGACGAGCACGACGTCGGCGCCGAGGCCGCGGATGATCGGGACCCACTTCTTGGCGGTGGCCACCAGGTCGAGGAACTTCAGCTTGCCCTCGACGTTGCCCTTGTCCCAGATCGCGATGCCGGGGTTGGTGAGCCCGAGCACACCGACCTTGACCGGCTTGTCGCCCTTGACCTTCATCGTCTTGATGACGAACGGCTGGTACGCGGGCAGCCCGGTCCGCGCGGAGACGGCGTTGGCGCCGAGCACGGGGGCTTTCATCTGCTTGATCCAGGTGGCGAGCAGCGGCAGCCCGTAGTTGAACTCGTGGTTCCCGAGGGTCACCGCGTCGTACCCGATGGCGTTCATGGCCTTGGCCATCGGGTGGGTGCGGCGGGTCTCGGTGATCGGCTCGACCTTGGCGTAGTAGTAGTCGAGCGGCGTGCCCTGGATGGTGTCGCCGGAGTCGAACAGCAGCGTGTGCCCGGCCCCGCGGTCGGCCCGGATCTGGTTGACGAGCGTGGAGATTTTGGCCAGGCCGACGTCGTTGTGCGTGCTGTCGTCGTACTCGGCGTTCTTGAAGTAGTCCCAGTTGAGGGCGTTGCCGTGGATGTCGGAGCTTGCCATCACGGTGATCTTCACGGGGTGGCCGGGGGGTGTGGCGGCGGAGGCGGTGGGCGCGAGCGTGCCGAGGGTGACGGCGAGAGCCGCGCCGGCGATGAGCGTGCGCCGGGTTCTGGAACTCATGACCCGCGACATTACTGAGTCAAGGTTACTCAGCCATCACGGGTTTCTTATGTGTTGAAACACCGCGGATGACCGCCGTAGGCGCGTCGCGGGCCGCCGACAAAGGTGTGCAGGCGGACCGCGGCGCCTCCCGTCCGGGATGCGGGAGAGGGGTGAGAGAGCGCTCCCGGAGCCTTGAGAGTGCGCTCCCGGGAGGCCCGCTGTCAAGCCCTCGGTTTACCGGCGCGAAACCGCCGGCACATCGGCGCGCAATTTCCCGGAAAATTTGAGAGCGCTCTCACTGTCTCTCAGGGACGATCAACCGCCACGTTTGACCAGGTAAAACGAGGGAGCACCAAAGAGACCGCTCCCTGGGAATCCCTCGCGGCGATGATCAGGTAACGGCGATCGTTACCGCAGGGCCTGTTGACACGTCGGCGCAACGAGGAAGACCCTTCTCGGGGAGCGCTCCCTCCATGATCATCATGATTGCCCCCCAGGGAGGGTCTATGGGCAAGCTTCGCCCCGGGCTGGTCACCCCTCTGCTCGCCACCGTTCTCGTCCTCGGCGTCTCGGCTTGCGGAGGCGGTACGGACGCCGGCGCCTCACCGGGCGCCTCCCAGCCGGCCGAGAAGATCAAGCTCACGGTCGCTCTGTTCAGCGACTTCCACTTCGCGCCGCTGTACGAGGAGTTCAAGAAGACGCACCCGGGCGTCGAGATCACCGAGCGACGCGCGCAGTTCAACGACCACCACACCAACCTCACCACGCAGCTCGCCACCGGCGCGGGCGCCGCGGACGTCATCGCGGTGGAGGCCGGCTACATCGCCACCTTCACCCCGCTCGTCGACAAGTTCCACGACCTCAACCAGTTCGGCCTCGGCAAGCGCCAGGCCGACTACCTGGACTGGAAGTGGAAGCAGGGCCTGTCCGCCGACGGCACCAAGCTGCTCGGCCTCGGCACCGACATCGGCGGCCTCGCCATGTGCTACCGCACCGACCTGTTCAAGAAGGCCGGTCTGCCCACCGACCGCGCCGAGGTCTCCCAGCTGTGGCCCACGTGGGAGGCGTACATGGAGGCGGGCAAGAAGTTCACCGCCGCCAAGGTCGCCGGCGCCAAGTGGTTCGACGGCCCGGGTGAGAACTTCCGCGCCATCGTCGACCAGGCGCCCGTCGGGTTCTACGACCAGCAGAACAACCTGGTGGCCGGGACCAACCCCGACGTGCGCAAGGCCTGGGACCTCTCGGTCTCGATGATCCAGGCCGACCAGTCGGCCAAGCTGGCCGCGTTCAGCCCGCCGTGGAACACCGGCCTCACCAAGGGCTCGTTCGCCACCATCATCTGCCCGTCGTGGAAGACCGGCAGCATCAAGGACGCCGCGCCCACCACCTCCGGCAAGTGGGACGTGGCCGCGGTGCCCGGCGGCGGTGGCGGCAACCAGGGCGGCACCCACCTCATGGCGCCCAAGCAGGGCAAGCACCCCAAGGAGGCGGCCGAGCTGATCGACCTCCTCACCAACAAGGACACCCAGCTGAAGCTGTTCACCGACGCCGGGGCCCTGCCGTCCATCCCCTCCCTCTACGACGACCCGACCATCACCTCGTTCGTCAACCCGTTCTTCAGCGACGCGCCGACCGGCAAGATCTTCACCGACGCGGCCAAGGCGCTCAAGCCGCAGCACGTGGGCCCGAAGGCCGGTGACGTCCTCACCGCGTTCGGCAACGGCCTGCAGCGCATCGAGCAGGGCAAGCAGTCGCCCGAGGAGGCGTGGCAGCAGGTGCTCAAGGATCTCGACCGGATCAAGTAGCCCCGGCGCGCGGCCGGTCCGCCGGACCCGGACCGGCCGCGTCCCACGCCCACGGCTCGCGGAAAGGAGGTCGCCATGGCGACCCGTGCCCCCGACCACCTGGCGGTGACCCCGTCCCGCCCGCCGGTGCCGCGCAGGGAGCGCACACGACTGCGCCACCTCGCGCACCGGCTGGACGTCAAGGCGTCGCCGTACGCCTACGTCACGCCGTACCTGGTGCTGTTCTGCGCCTTCGGACTGTTCCCCCTGCTGTACACCGCGTGGGTCAGCCTGCACGACTGGACGCTGCTGTCCGACGTGCACACCTTCATCGGCCTGGACAACTTCACCGCCCTGCTGGCCGACGACTACTTCTGGAACGCCACGTTCAACACCGTGTCCATCGGGGTGCTGTCCACGGCGCCCCAGCTGGCGCTGGCCATCTGGCTGGCCCACCTGCTGAACCGGCCCCTGCGCGCGCAGACGATCTTCCGGGTCACGCTGCTGCTGCCCAACGTCACCAGCGTGGTCGCGGTGGTCGTCATCTTCAGCCAGCTGTTCGGCCGGGACTTCGGCCTGATCAACTGGACGCTGTCGTGGTTCGGCGCGGGCGCCATCGACTGGAACGCCGGCACCGCCACCTCGCACGCGGCCATCTCCGTCATGATCATGTGGCGCTGGACCGGCTACAACGCGCTGATCTTCCTCGCCGCGATGCAGGCGGTGCCCCGCGAGCTGTACGAGGCCGCCACCATCGACGGCGCCGGCGGCTTCACCCAGCTCCGCAAGATCACCATCCCGATGATCCGGCCCACCATCGTGTTCGTGGTGATCACCTCGACCATCGGGGCCATGCAGGTGCTCGCCGAGCCCCTGCTGTTCGGCGTCTACAGCCTCACCGGCGGCCCCGACCGGCAGTACCAGACGCTCTCGCTGTTCATCTACGAGAACTTCACCAAGCTCGACTTCGGCTACGCCTCCGCGATCTCCTGGATGATGTTCCTGTTCATCGTGGTCGCCGCCGGGATCAACTACCTCCTGACCCGCCGGACGAGAGGAAGCCTGTCGTGATGCCGCGCCTGCGTCCCGGCACCGCCCGCACGCTCACGTACCTCACCCTGCTGGCGGTGGCGTTCTTCTCGGCGCTCCCGCTGTACTACAGCGTGGTGGTCGCCTCCCGCGACAACGCGGCGCTTGCCGACGTGCCGCCCCCGCTGATCCCCGGCGGCAACCTCTTCGCCAACATCGGCCGCGTGTTCGACACCGTGCCGTTCGCGCTCGCGCTGCTGAACTCGGTGTTCGTCGCCGGCTCCATCGCGCTGTCGGTGATGTTCTTCTCCACCATGGCGGGGTTCGCCTTCGCCAAGCTCCGCTTCCGGGGCAGCAAGGCCCTGCTGCTGCTCACCGTGGCGACCATGATGGTGCCGACCCAGCTCGGCATCATCCCGCTGTACATGCTCATGGTGAAGCTGGAGTGGACCGGCTCGATGTACGCCCTCATCGTGCCCGCGCTGATCAACGCCTTCGGCGTGTTCTTCATGACGCAGTACCTGTCGCGCGCCCTGCCGACCGATCTGCTGGAGGCGGGCCGGGTGGACGGCTGCACCACCTGGGGCCTGTTCTGGCACGTGGTGCTGCCCGTCGCGCGCCCGGCCGCCGCGGTACTCGGGATGCTCACGTTCATGTCGGCGTGGAACGATTACTTCTGGCCGCTCGTCGCGCTCACCCCGGAGAACCCGACCGTGCAGGTGGCGCTGTCGACGCTCGCGGCAGGATATGTGAGCGACTACGCGCTCAGCCTGGCGGGCACCGCCCTCGGCACCCTGCCACTGGTGCTCGTGTTCGCCCTGCTCGGCAAGCAGGTCATCGGAGGAATCATGCAAGGAGCTGTGAAGGGATGACCATGACCGTCACCACTCGGGGGACCCTGCCTTCATATCTGACGGAAGGGCCGGCGGTCTTCCCCCAGGGTTTCGTGTGGGGCGCCGCGACGGCGTCCTACCAGATCGAGGGCGCGGCGCGGGACGACGGCCGCGGGCTCTCCATCTGGGACAGCTTCTCGCACACGCCGGGCAAGGTCGCGTTCGGCCACACCGGCGACGTGGCCTGTGACCACTACCATCGCTACTCCGACGACGTGGGCCTGATGACGGACCTCGGGCTCGCCGCCTACCGGTTCTCCATCGCGTGGCCCCGGGTGCAGCCGGACGGCACCGGGCCGATCAACCCGCGCGGGCTCGACTTCTACGACCGGCTGGTCGACCGGCTCGCCGAGGCGGGCATCACGCCGTACGCCACCCTGTACCACTGGGACCTGCCGCAGGCCCTGGAGGACCGGGGCGGGTGGACCGAACGGGACACCGCGTACCGCTTCGCCGAGTACGCCGCCGCCGCGTACGCCCGCATCGGCGACCGCGTGTCGCACTGGACCACGCTGAACGAGCCGTGGGTCGCGGCGTTCCTCGGGTACGGCACCGGCGTGCACGCCCCCGGCCGCACCGACCCGGCGCAGGCCCTGCGCGCCGCGCACCACTTCCTGCTCGGCCACGGCCTCGCCACCCAGGCGCTGCGCGCCGCGGGCGCCCGCGAGGTCATGCTGGTGATCAACTCCTCGCCGGTGCTGACCCCCGAGCAGGTCGCCGACCCCGCCGCCGAGCCGTCCGAGGCCGACGCCGAGGCCGCGCACCGCGTGGACTGCCTGCTCAACCGGCAGATGCTGGACCCCGTGCAGCGCGGCGCCTACCCCGAGGAGGTGCTGCGGATCGTCGAGCGCTACGCCGGGCTCGGCCACATCCACGACACCGACCTGCGCGACATCCATCAGCCCGCCGACCTGATCGGCGTCAACTACTACAACCCCTGCGTCGTGCGGTCCGGCCCCGGGCAGCCGTCCAACCCGGCCTTCCCCGGCACCGAGGACGTCGAGTTCGTCGCCACCGAAGGCCCCGCCACCGCCATGGGCTGGCCCATCGTGCCGTCCGGCCTGTCCCGGCTGCTGGTGCGGCTGTCCAAGGACTACCCCGAGACGGGCCTGATGGTCACCGAGAACGGCGCCGCGTTCGACGACGTCGTCACGGCGGGGGAGGCGGGGCCCCGGGTGCACGACGCCGAACGCACCGCGTACCTCGACTCGCACCTGCGGGCCGTGCACGCCGCCGTCGAGGCCGGCGCGGACGTGCGGGGCTACCTGGTGTGGTCCCTGCTGGACAATTTCGAGTGGGCCGAGGGGTACCACCGCAGGTTCGGCATCGTGCACATAGACTTCGCCACCCAGCGACGGACCCTCAAGGACAGCGCCCTCTTCTATCGCGACGTCGTGCGGGAGAACGGATTGGCATGAAACGACCCACCTTGGCGGCGGTAGCCGCGCGGGCGGGAGTATCCAAGTCCAGCGTGTCGCGGGTGGTGAACGGGGAGGCCACGGTCACCCCCGCCATCCGCGAGCTGGTGATCAGGGCGGTGCGGGAGCTCGGCTACGTACCGAACGGCGCGGCGCGCAGCCTCGCCACCCAGCGCACCAACGCGGTCGCCGTCATCGTGTCCGACCCCCCGAAGGGGCTCAGCTCCGACGACCCGATGTTCTCCGCGGTGGTCCGCACGGTGAGCCGGGTGCTGGAGTCGGCGGGCATGCAGGTCACCCTCATGCTCGCCGGGTCGGCCGAGAGCCGCCTGCGGGCGGAGCAGTTCGTCGCGGCCGGGCACGTGGCCGGCGTCATGCTCGTCTCGATGCACGGCGCCGACCCGCTGCCCGCCTCGCTGGCGAGGATGGGCTTCCCGATGGTGGCGTTCGGCCGTTCCAGCGGCGGCCTGCCGTACGTCGACAACGACAACACCGGCGGGGCCGCCGTCGCGGTGAAATACCTGCTGGACCAGGGACGGCGGCGCATCGCCACCATCACGGGCCCGCTGGACATGATCGCCTCACAGGACCGGCTCACCGGCTACCGCGAGACCCTGCGCGACACCGGCCGCCGGTCCATCGTCGCGATCGGGGACTTCACCCGGATCTCCGGCTACGAGGGCATGCGGCAGCTCCTGGAGGACGACCCCGCCCTGGACGCCGTCTTCGCCGCCAACGACCTGATGGCCATCGGCGCGCTGCGCGCCCTGCGCGAGGCCGGGCGCCGCGTGCCGCACGACGTGGCGGTGGTCGGCTTCGACGACATCGAGGCCGCGCTCTACACCGCCCCGCCGCTCACCACCGTCCGCAGCCCCATGGAGGACCAGGCCGCCGCCACCGCCGAACTCCTCCTGTCCGTCTTCAACGGCGCCCCCGGCACGCCGGTGATCATGCCCCACCGCTTGATCGTCCGGGAGTCCGCCTGAGCCTCGCACGGCGCGCCGGTCAGGGGCACGGCGCGCTGTAGGGGATCTCGTCGCCGACGTGCCGCCGCCACTCCGCCTTGGAGAGGGCGGACCCGGTGACCGCGCAGATCCGCCGGACGGACACCCGCTCGTCCAGCGGCCAGAACCGCACCGTCCCCTCCATGCCCGAGGTGACGAGGACGCGCCCGCCGGGGCTGAACGCCATGGCGAGCACCGGACCGGCGTGCGCGGTGAGGGGCCCGCCGAGCGGACGGGCCTTGGCGCGGTCGGTGAGGTCCCACAGTCGGACCGTGCCGTCGCCGACGCCGCCGCCGGTGGCGAGGGTGCGCCCGCCGGGGGCGAACGCCACGACGTCGACGGAGCCGGTGTGGCCGGTGAGCGGCTCGCCGAGCTCGCGCGGCCGGGCCGGGTCGGTGACGTCGCTCAGCATGACCGTCCGCTCCTGGCCGCCTCCGGCGAGCGTGCGGCCGTCCGGGCTGAACGCCACCGCGTTGACGGTGTCGCGGAACGGCCGGCCGATCAGCCTGCCGCGGGCCGGGTCGCGCACGTCCCACAGGCGGACGCCGTCGCTGTTGGCGGCGGCGACGGTGTGCCCGTCCGGGCTGAACGCCACCGAGGCGACCGTGCTGCCGCCGTTGCTCAGCGGGCGGCCGAGCACCTTCGGGCGGGCGGGGTCGGTGATGTCCCACAACCACAGCCGGCCGTAGCCGTCGGCGTTGGCGGCGACGCGCCCGTCCGGCCGCACCGCCACCGTGTAGTAGGAGCCATGGCCGTTGAGTCCCTTCAGCCGCGGCCGGTTGAGGGCGCGGGGGCGGGCCGGATCGGTGGCGTCCCACAGCCACATCGACTCCTTGCCCTCGGTGGACCCGTCGCCGGTGCCCGCCAGCGTCCGCCGGTCCGGGCCGAACGCCAGGGCGGTGACCTCGTCGGGCGCGGCGATCCGGCCGAGCGGCGCCCGGCCCGGCGCGTCCGCGTCCCACAGCTCGACCGCGCCGCCGGCCGCGACGGCCAGCGCGCGTCCGTCCGGCGCGAAGGCCACGGCCCTGGCGTCGGCGCCGGTCACGTGCGCGGAGGGCAGGTTCCACAGCCGCACCGTCCCGTCCTCGCCGCCGCTGACGAGGGTGCGGCCGTCGGCGCCGAAGGCGAGCCCGGACACGTGGTCGGTGTGGCCGGTGAGCGGCTGCCCGAGCGAGGGGTCGAACGGTTCGGCGACGTTCCACAGCCGGACGGTGCGGTCGCCGGACGCGGTGGCCAGGGTGCGCCCGTCGGGGCTGAACGCCACCGCGTTGACACCGTCGGTGTGGCCGGAGAAGGACTGGGCGGCGGGCCACGGCCGGCCGGGGTCTTTGACGTCCCACAGATGCACCGCGTGGTCCGCGCCGCCCCCGGCCAGGGTGCGCCCGTCGGGGCTGAACGCCACCGACGTGATCGAGGTGTTCCGCCGGACCCCCGGGCCCGCCAGGACCGGCCGGGCCGGGTCGGCGGTGTGCCACAGCAGCACCGTGCCGTCGTTGCCCGCGCCGGCCAGCAGGCGGCCGTCCGGGCGGAACGCCACCGACAGGACCGCGCCGGGGTGCCGCAGGGGAGCGCCGAGGGGCTCGGGCCGGGCCGGGTCGGTCAGGTCCCACAGGGGGATCGTCCCGTCGTTGCCCGCGACGGCCAAAGTGTGCCCGTCGGGGCTGAACGCCAGCGCGTGCACGATGTCGCCCTGGGGCAGGCGGCGTTCCAGCGGGACGGGCCTGGCGGGGTCGGCGACGTCCCACAGCCGTACCTCCGCGTCGTGACCCGCGACCGCCAGCAGGCGGCCGTCGGGGCGGAACGCCACCGTCCGCAGCTCCGCGTAGGTGCGGGGGTCGGTGTCGGTGGGCGCCTGGCCGGCGAGGCGCGGCCGGGCCGGGTCGGCGATGTCCCACAGCCACAGCCGCTCGTCCTTTCCCACGGCGGCGAGCAGGCCCCGGCGGGCGCTGACGGCCACCGAGGCGACGGGGGCGGTGGGTTCGTCCAGGGTCGTGGACAGCGCGGCCTGCCCGAGGGCGAGCAGCCGGGTGTAGGTCTCGTCGCCGGGCCGCATCCGGTGTGCCACCAGGGTGAGCCGGGCGGCCAGCGACACGTCGGCGGGGGCGGCCCGGTCGGCCTCGGCCAGCACGCGGTTGTACACCGCGAGGTCGCGCTGGCGCAGGGCCTCAGCCCGGGTCTGGAAGGCGTAGACCGCGCCGGTGGCGGCGACGACGGCGAGCACGGTAAGCACGGCGATCACACCGGTGCGCAGCCGCGCGGCGCGTCCCTCCTGGTGGACGCCCGCGGCGAGGAACGCCCGCGCGGCCGGGCTCAGCTCCTCCGGCGGCGCGGTCGCGGCCCAGGCCCTGGTCACCGCGAGGCGGTTGCCTCGGAACGGCAGGGACGGGTCGCGGCCGCCGCGCTCCCAGTCCAGTGCGGCGTCCTCCAGGTCCTGGTGGGTCAGCCTGCCGGTGCGGTCGTCGTCGATCCAGCGGCGCAGCCGGGGCCAGCTGCGCAGCAGGGCCTCGTGGGTGATCTCGACGGTGCCCTCGTGGAGGCTGAGCAGCCGGGCGCGGGCGAAGGCGTCGACGACCGCGGCGGCGGTGGCGGGGTCGGCGCTGGCTCCCACCAGTTCGTCGCGGGACAGGCGGCGGCGGGTGTCGTCGCTGGCCTCGCCGATCCGGACCAGGCGCAGGAACGACGCTCTGGCGACCCGCTGCCCGGTGCTGTCCAGGAGGCTGAAGGCGCTGTCGGCGGTGGTGGCGACGGCCCGCTGGATGCCGCCGGTGAGCCGGTAGCCCTCCACGGTGAGGGTGGAGCCGTGCCGCTGCTGCCAGGTGGCCCGCAGCGCGTGCGCCAGCAGCGGCAGCCGTCCCGCCTCGTACGCCGCGCCGCGCTCGCCGGTGCCGCCCGTCACGCCGAGGTCGCGCAGGAGCAGCTCGACCAGGCCGGGCTCGATGTCGAGGCCCACGTCCCGGGCGGGATGGGTGATGGCCTCGCGGATCTCGGCCGCCGACATCGCGCCGAACACCAGGGGGCCGCCCTCCAGCGCGGAGCGCATCCTCGGGTATCCGGCGCACGCGCTGTAGAAGTCGCCCCGGATCCCGGCCACGACCACCGCGGGCGGGGGCTCGGCGGAGCCGTCCTGGCCGGGGCCGGCCAGGTGGGCGAGGGCGTCGATGAACGCGCGGCGCTCCTCGTCGTCGGCGCACAGGGTGAACAGCTCCTCGAACTGGTCCACCACCACCGCGACCCTGTCGTCCGGGCCGGTGGCCCTGGCGCGGAGCATGGCCGCCCCCCTGCCCGGCGCGGTCCTGAGCTCGGCGGCCACCTGGCCGGGGTCGTCGCGGGTGAGGGCACAGAGCTGGACGGCGAGGGCGCGCAGGGGAGTGGCGGTGGGGGTGAACAGCATCCGGGGCCAGCGGTGCGACCCCGGCAGGGTGCCCTGTTCCAGCCGGGGGAGCAGCCCGGCCCGCAGCAGCGACGACTTCCCGGCGCCGGACGGGGCCACCACCATCTGGATGCCGCCGTCACCCAGCCTCCGGTCCAGCCGGGCGACCAGGTCGGCGATCAGCCCGTCCCGCCCGAAGAACCACCGCGCCTGGTCCGGCCCGAACGCGGCCAGCCCCGGATACGGGCACTCCGCCACCGTCCCGCCCGCGGCGGCCCGCCGCCGCGCGTCCCCCGCCTCCCCGTAGTGGAAGTGCTGGTCCCGGGCCGCCTGATGGATCCGCGCGTCCCCGGACGCGTACGCCTCCAGCCGCACCTCCGGCCCGGCGCTCCCCGCCGGTCCGGGGGCCTGCCGCTCGACCTCCTCGGCACCGCTCGCCCGGGGGTCGTGCGGGATCGCCGGGGCGCGCTCCGGGGTGTCGAGCTCGGGTGCCGATGGCCCGGGTGTGGTGGGGGGCGGGGGTTCCGGGTCCGGGGTGGGCGGGCCGGTGGGGGTGCTCATCCGGTCGTACCGAGGGGTAAGACGGGTGGGGTGCGGCGGGTCACCGTTCGGTGATGTGCTGGTCGCCGGCGGACTGGTACACCCTCGCGTTGCCGCTGGCGGTGGCGGTGGCGTTGAGCACGATCGTGGTGGCGGGGGCGGCGGGGGGCGGCTCGGCGGGCGGCGCGGGGACGAGCACGTCGTCGAGCAGGCGGCGGAGTTCGGCGGCGAGGGCGGGGTCCTGGCGCACGAGCCGCTGGAGGCGTATCTGCCAGGCCTCGGCGAGCGTCACCTCGATCTCGGGGGTGCCCTCCGCGCGGGACGCCAGCATCTCGGCGCGCGCCTCGGTCAGCTCCCGCTCCACCGCGAGCGCCTCCTCCGGCCGGGCCCGGCGCCACAGGGAGACCACCCCGGTCCTGGCCTGCTCCCATGCGTCCGTGGCGATGGCGGTGATCAGGGCCGATCCCGCGGCCAGCACGATCGGATCCATCTCGTCCCTCATATTCCTTTAGCCCTGGAACACGGTAGAACGTGAACCCCGATCACCACCAGGGAAAAACGCGATCACATGGTCAGGTGGACCGGGTGAGGTACGCCAGCTCGGTGGACCAGGTCTCCGGGTCGGGCGAGTGGGCCGGGTCGGTCAGCCAGAAGTCGAAGCGCCCCTGCCAGACCTCCTCGCCGTCCGCCAGCCGGGTGTCCCACCGCACGCCGTGGTCCGCCGCCCACTTGTCCACCGCGTGGATGGTGTGGATCAGCCGGTCGGGATGGCCCTGGTGCACGGCGACGAGGTACCGGCCCGCCGGGATCGTCCCGGGCACGACCCGGCCGTCCCCCTCGACGGGCGCGGCGACCGGGACGCCCACCTCCAGCCGGAACTCCCGCTCCCAGTCGCCCGCCACCCAATAGCGGTAGAAGGGCGGCCCCGCCGGGAGGATCCCTCGCCCGGCGAGCCAGGCGAACATCTCGGGCACCAGGGCGTTGACCTCGCCCCACCGCGACATCGGCGCGCTGATCGGGATGGCGGCGTACGGCCGCGCCGCGCGGTCCTCCAGCACAGGGTTCACGTTCATGTGTCGATCACCTCGGGATCGGTAGGCCGGTCTCTCGCCTAGGGATACGAAACAGGCGGCCGGAACTCACCGGTGTCACGGAAGAAAGGCCGGCAGCCCGAAGCGGGGGAGGTCGGTGGCGGCGTCCAGGAAGGTGGTGAGCGCGGCGATGCGGTCCCCGCGCGGTTCCACCACGATCAGCGCCCACGGCCGGTACCCGCCCGGCGTGCCCGCGGGGCCGGGCGCCGGGTCGCCGGGGACGCGGCCGGCGGGGATGTAGTGGCCGAAGGCGGGGCGGCCGTTGGCGGTGGTGGGGAGGAGCCGGGAGCCGCGGCAGAAGTCGGAATGGCTCAGCGACCGCGCGATGTCGGCCGGGCCGCGCAGCCACCACGGGAACGGCGGCATGGACGTCGTGGCGTCCTCGTGCAGCAGCGCGACCAGCGCCGCGACGTCGTAGCGCTCGAAGGCGGCGGCGTAGCGGGAAAGGAGGTCGCGCCGCGCGGCGTCCAGCGGGCCCGGCGGCCCGGCGGGGGAGCGCTGGTCCAGGGTGGCGCGGGCGCGGCGCAGCGCGCTGTTCACCGACACGACGGTGGTGCCGAGCAGGGCGGCGACCTCGGCGGCCGTCCAGGCGAGCACGTCGCGCAGGATCAGCACGGCCCGCTGCCGGGGCGGCAGGTGCTGGAGCGCGGCCACGAACGCCAGCCGGATCGTCTCGCGCGCGACCGCCACCTCGGCGGGGTCGCCCCCGGTGGCGATCACGCGGTCGTCGGGCACCGGCGTCACCCACGCCCCGGGCGGCAGCGGCTCCCCGAGCGGGGTGCCGGGCCGCGCCGCCGGGCCGAGGTCCACGGCGATCGCCCGCCGCGCCCGGCCGCGCAGCATGTCCGTGCAGATGTTGGTGGCGATGGCGAACAGCCACGTCCGCACGCTCGCCCGTCCCGCGTCGTACCGCTCCCGGCCCCGCCAGGCCCGCACCATCGTCTCCTGCGCCGCGTCCTCGGCGTCCGCGGCCGACCCGAGCATGCGATAGCAGTACCCGGTGAGCTCCACCCGGTGCGCCTCCAGCGCGATCTCGGGCTCGGCGTCCCGGGTCGCGGGCGCGGCGGGGCGGACGGTCACGCGGGTTCGCCCTGGTGGTGTCCGTCGTGGCCGGGTGGGCCGGAGTCCGGGGCGGGCGGCGGGCGCCAGTCGGCGGACAGGAGGCCGTAGAGCAGGTCGTCGGTCCACTCGCCCTTGATCCAGATGTGCTTGCGGCGCAGGCCCTCGCGCCGGAAGCCGAGGCGTTCCAGCAGGCGGGCGGACCGGTGGTTGCGGCTGTCGCAGGCGGCGGAGACGCGGTGCAGGCGGCGTTCGGTGAACAGGTGCCGCAGGAAGGCGGTCAGGGCCTCGGTGGCGTAGCCCCGGCCCTGGTGGGGGGCCGCCAGGGTGTAGCCGATCTTCGCCTGGAGCCGGTTCTGGTGGAGCTTGACGCCGATGTCCCCGATCAGGGCCCCGTTCAGGTCGATGGCGTACTGGAACCAGCCGGGCTCGCAGGGGTCGCCGGAGGCGAACGACGCGACCAGGACGCGGGCGCGCTCCAGCGGGAAGGGTGCGTCCCACGCCTGGTAGCGGGCCACCTCCACGTCCGAGCGGTACTCGGCGAGCGCGGCGGCGTCGCGGGCGTGGAACCGGCGGATGGTCAGCCGGGCCGTCGAGAGCAGCACCCGGGAAGTATCGCCCACTTCATGAGGCAGGTCCCAGTCGTTCCCAGTAGGAACCCGTGTGCGGCCGGAGCAGGACAGCAGCGGCGCGCCGCTGGTGACCCGGCGCGGGGCGCTCACCGCGACCGCCGGGCACGCGCGCGGCCGGCGCCCCGGGGCGAGGCGTTCACGGCGACCATGGGGCATCGGAGTACGGGGGAGTCCTCGGGCATGAGTCTTCCTTCGGATCCGGTTGCACGAGCAAGCGGTTGGTGCAGTCGAAACATTGAGAGACTCTAGTGGAAATGTTTCGGCACGCAAGACCCTAATGTCGTCTACATGGATCGTTCCCCCTGATCACCCCTGGTGTCCAGTGCGGATGAGGGGGCAAAAACTTTCGGGGCCAGATCAGATAGTTTCTGATCACTCAGCCGTGCACGTGCATATGCTCATGCGGACATGGACTCGCGGACGGTGTCGGCGTCGGCCCGCGGGCGCACCCGGCTCCGTACGGCGAGCCCGAAGGCCGCGACCAGAAGCCCCGCCACCCCCGACAGCACGAACGGCCCGGCGGGGCGCCACGCGTCGTACAGCACGCCGCCGAGCCCGGAGACGATCATGATCCCGGCGGCGCCGCACAGGGTGTGCACCCCGAACGCCGAGCCGCGCACCGCGGCGGGCACCTGCTGGGCCAGCAGGGGGCCGGCGGTGGTGATGCCCGCGATCTCGCCCACCCCGATGAGCACCGCGACGACCATCATGCCCGGCCCCAGCGGATCGCTCACCAGCAGCGTCGACAGGTACGCGGCGGCGGCCACCACCTGGGCGAGGATGACGAGGTTCTGCCGCGGCATCCGGTCGCCCAGCCAGCCGAACAGCGGCGCGCACACCAGCGCCACGGTCTGCGAGATGGCGACCACCGAGCCCGCCCTGGCCAGCGCCTCGGCGCTGGACATGCCGCGCTGGGCGACCGCGAAGTCGGTGATCCACAGCGTCATGAAGCCCACCACGATCGCGAGGTCCGCCCGCGCGACGAACGACGCGGCGTACGACAGCGCCACCCCGGGGTCGCGGGCCAGCACGACGCCCTCGCGCACCAGGCGGGTCAGCGGCGGGTGCTCGGCGGCGGGCGCGGCGCCCGCCTTGGCCAGGGTCAGCCACAGCAGACCGGCCAGGACCACGATCCCGGCGGCGATGAGCAGGAACGACAGCCGGGTCGCCTCGACCGGCGCCAGCCCGCGCGACTCCATGATCTGCGGCAGCCGGGCCAGCAGCAGTACCGCCACCACCGCGCCGAGCCCGCCGAACACGCCGACCAGGCCGTAGGACTTGCCGCGCGAGCGGGTGCGCACGTAGTCGATGGCGACGGTGGACAACATCGCGGTGACGGCGGCGACGCCGAGGCCGAACACCACGCGCAGCGCGACCAGGACGGCGGTGTTGCCCGCGAACGGGAACAGCGCGACGCCGATCGCGCACAGCGCCAGCCCGGCGACCACGACGATCCGCCGGCCGAACCGGTCGGCGAGCGCGCCGTACCAGGCCAGGCTGAGGATCATCGCCAGCTCGGCGGCGAATCCGAGCAGCCCGACCACCCGGCCCTGCGCCGACTCGGGCACGCCGAGGATCGTGGTCAGGATGTGCGGTTGCGTCGACGGGAGGAACGAGATCACCGCGGTGCCGGCCGTCGCCATCGACAGCAGCGCCCACATGTTTCCCTTGGTGATCCCGTCGGCGAGCTGCGCGCCGAGTACCCGGCGCGTGCGGTCTGCGGCCATGGGAGGATCATGACATTCCGCACGGAGAGTGCAACGCTTTTCCCGACAGATACGGTTTTTCACCACCGCGGGCTAAGATCCGACCGGAAGACGTTGACACCCTGGAGGACACGATGAATCCGGCCGCGATCGGGGGCGGTTTCAACCCCAATATCCCTAATGCGGCGCGGATGTATGACTATTTCCTTGGTGGCAAGGACAACCTTCCAGTTGACCGGGAGGCCGCGCAGCAGGTGCTCCGCTACGTGCCCGAGGTCCCCATCGGCATCCGGGAGAACCGCGGGTTCCTCCAGCGGGCCGTGCGCTACCTCGCGGGCCAGGGCATCCGCCAGTTCCTGGACATCGGCGCCGGCCTGCCCACGCAGCGCAACGTTCACCAGGTGGCCGCCGAGTACGCCCCCGGCGCCCGCACCGTGTACGTCGACAACGACCTGCAGGTGCTCGCGCACGCCCGCGCGCTGCTCCAGGACAGCCCGCTGGTGCTCGTCGCCGAGGGCGACCTGCGGCGGCCGGAGGAGATCATGCGGGACCCCGACATCCGCCGCCACCTGGACTTCGACCAGCCGATCGCCGTCCTGCTCCTCGCCATCGTCCACTTCATCCCCGACTCCGACGACCCCAAGGGGATCATCGCGCGCATCAGGGACTCGCTGGTCCCGGGCAGCCACATCGCCCTGTCCCACGTGGTGATCGACGAGCGCCCGCAGGCCGCGCCCGGGGTGGAGCGCGTCTACCAGAGCGCCTCGGCGCCGTTCGTGGCCCGGATGTCGGACCAGGTCACGCCGTTCTTCGACGGGCTGGAGCTGGCCGATCCCGGCGTCGTCAACCTGCACGAGTGGCGGCCGGACATCCACCACTTCACCCCGCGCCTGGAGCAGGTCGGGGCGTACTTCCTGTGCGGGGTCGGACGTGTCCCCGAGCGGCCGTCCGGGTCGTAGGTCCACGTTCCGCCGGGACCGAGGTCCGGCGTCCCGGTGACCTCCGCCCGGCGCGCGGGGCCGGGCGCCGCGATGTGATGGACTTGACGGAGGAGGTCATCATGTCCAGATCCATCGTGGCCGGGGTCGACGGTTCCGCCCCGGCCGCCGCCGCTGCCGAGTGGGCCGCCGACGAGGCCGCCCGTCAGGGACTGCCGCTGCGCATCGTGCACGTGCGTGAGCCGTGGACCGGCGAGGACGAGCCTCACCGGGACGTCCCGGCCGGGGGCGACGAGCCCAGCACGGACGTGCTGGCCGAGGCTGCCGGTGTGGCGCGCAAGCGGGCGCCCGGCGTCGAGGTCACCACCGCCCTGCTCAACGGCACGGTGGTCGCGAGCCTGCGCGCGGAGTCCGAGACCGCGGCCATGGTCGTCATCGGCAGCCGGGGGCTGGGCGGCTTCGCCGAGCTGCTGCTCGGCTCGGTCGGCATGGGCCTGGCCGGGCACGCCCGCGGGCCGGTCGTGGTGGTCCGGGAGCCCGGTGCGCGGCGCGGCGAGATCGTGGCCGGGTACGACGGGTCTCCGCACGCCGAGGCCGCCATGCGGTTCGCCCTGGAGCAGGCGGCCGGGCGCGGGGCCAGGGTGCGGGTGGTGTTCGCCTGGCCGGCCCCGCCGATGCCGCCGTACGCCATCGCCTACGGCGACCTGGTGCAGGAGGCGTTCGACGCCGAGGCGAACCGCGTGCGCGAGCGCGTCGCCGACTGGCGCGACGAGTTCCCGGACGTCGAGATCCTCGACGAGGTGGTCATCGGCCACCCCGTCCCCGCCCTGACCGACGCCTCACGCGAGGCGGACCTGGTCGTGGTCGGCTCGCGCGGCAAGGGCCCGCTGGCGTCGTTGCTCGGCTCGGTGAGCCACGGCGTGCTGCATCACGCGCACTGCCCGGTGGCCGTCGTGCGCCCGCCCGAGGAGGCATGAAGGATCACACCGCCGCCGGGGCGGGGGCGAGGAAGCGCACGGTGTAGGACATCCTGCCGGGCAGGTCGGGGGCGGTGCACACCAGCACCGGGCACGTGGCGTCGCGCAGCACCGTGCTGACCGTCGAGCCCTCCAGCGGCCGGTCGCCGTATCCCGCGCCGATCACCAGCAGCCCGGCGTCCGCCGCGTGCCGGGTGAGCACCTCGCCCGGCCTCCCGGGCGTGATCAGGCAGCGGACGGGGCCGGCGGTCGGGGCGCCGAGCACCGAGGCCACCAGGTCGTCCAGGGCGATGCGCGCCGCGTCGGTCACCGGCTCGCCCTCCCTGGCCACCCGGACGACGTCGAGCCTGGCCGCCCGCAGCCGCGCCTCGTCCGCGGCGCGGCGCAGGGCGGCGATGGCGTGGGGGGTGTCGTCCATCCCCACGACGACGTGTTCGGGGTGAGACATGCGGTCTCTCCGTTTCCTGGGGTAAATGTGGGAGTTCAGGGTGATATAGGTTTTCTGGCGGGACGCCGGGGGCTATTTCCCCGCATGGCGGCGAACGGCCATCACATTGCCGGGACGGCGTACTCGCAGCCAGGGGCGGAGGACCGGAACCGAAAGGCCCTAGGTCCCGCAAGAGGCATGTACTGATAAAACCAAATAAGTCGCGTCAAGACCGGTTGAATGCTCAGCTAACTGCCCCGCTATTTCCGGACAGTTCCCCTTAATTCGGTCATATGCCAGCGCCATGCGGGCCGCCGAACGGCTCCGGCAGGGATCTCCCCCCGACGGGGACCGGTGCCACCGGGTGGAGACAGGGAGGCCGCCGGGTGGCGCCGGCGGGGATCTCCTGTGGCGGACGTCCTAGACGCGGGCCGGCTGGAGGACCTGACGTGCCACCGCGCGGGCGCAGGGCCAGGAGAAGGCGACGGCGGCGCCGCTGTGGCCGTAGTTGTGCACGACGCGGGTGTCGCCGAGCCGCTCCTCCGCGAGGCGGATGGCGGAGCGGGAGGCGCGGAAGCCGACCTCCACGCCGAGCACGCGGGCGGCGGCGATGCGGGGCTCCACCGCGGCGCAGCGGGCGATGATCTCCTCGGTCTGCACGGGATCGGGCTCACGGGACCAGTCGTCGCGCCCGGCGTTGCCGCCGAGGACCAGCCGGTCGCCGTGCGGCATGAACATCGTCATCGCCTTGGCCCGGCTGAACTGGAAGAAGTAGCTGTCCAGCCCGGGGTTCTCCACCACGACGTGCTGCCCGCGCACGGCGTGGACCTCGGGGTCGTCCGCCAGGTGCCGCGCCTCGGCGCCGGTGCAGTTGACGACCACGGGGGCCTGCTCCGCTGCCTCGGCGAGGGACGCGACGCGGGCGATCTCCAGCACGCCCCCGGCGGCGGCCAGCCGGGCGGCGAGATGGTCCAGGTAGGCGCGCATGTCCACCACGGGGGCGGACATCCAGAACGCGGCGGCGAAACCCGCGTGCTCCTCGGGGGTGCACGGCCGGTACCCGGGGGTGTCGCGCGCCCAGGCGATGTCCTCCCCCTCGCGGTGGCTCGCCCAGCGGCCGGGCATGACGCTCACCCCGGTGCCGGGACGCCCCGCCAGGGCGGTGAACTCGGCCACGCCCTCCCGGTGCCACCGCATCGTCGTCTCGATGGGCGGCCAGCTGTCCGCCTCCTCCGGCGGGGCCAGCGACGGCCCCATGAGCACGGCCAGCGCGACGGCGGACGTGGTGTCCCGCGGCGCCTCGGCCGCCCGCACCAGCACCGGCAGGCCCTGCTCGGCAAGGCACACCGCCGTGGTCAGCCCGGTCACCCCGGCACCGACGACCAGTACGTCCGGGCACTGCGTCACGGGACTCCTCCTCGCTGGGGCACCCGGCGCGGGCCCCACCCGCCAGCATCGTGCCGCCGCCGCCCGGGTTCAACACCCCCGTGCCTGCCCAGGGGTACCCCTACGAGCCCCCTGCCGTGATCGGTCCCGCCCGGCGGCGGAGCGGCGCGAGGCCCTAGTACATTGGCGCGTGTGCCGAGTGAAGAGGGTGGAGCGACGGCGCGGGTGACCACCGGCGGAGCGCGGCTGATGTGGCTGGACGCGCTGCGCGGGGTGGGTGCCATGGCGGTGTTCGCCGAGCACCTCGTCCCCTGGGTGATCCCCTCCCTGCGGTCCTACCAGTTCAGCCTCGGCATCTACGGCGTGCTGGTGTTCTTCCTGGTCAGCGGCTACATCATCCCGACCTCGCTGGAACGGCACGCCGACCCCGGCGCCTTCTGGATCGGGCGGCTGTCGCGGCTCTACCCGCTGTACCTCGCGGTGTGCGCCCTGGTGCTCGCCGTGGGACCGTGGGTGCCGCCCCGGCCGAGCGTGGTGGCGGACCCCTCCGCCGTCCCCGCGCACGCCACGATGCTGCTGGACGTCCTCGGCGTCGGCGGGCTGGCCGACACCATGTGGACGCTGTCGTACGAGATGGTCTTCTACCTGCTGGTCACCGCGCTGTACGCCGCCCCGGGCCGCGCCGGCGGGCGCTTCCCCGCGCCGGCCGTGCCGTTCGCCGCCGCGGCCGTCGTGGCCGGGCTGGTCCTTTCGGGGCCGCCGCTGTCCGGCACGTGGCTGCCGTGGGCGGCGGGCGCGGTGTTCGCCGCCGGGCTGGCCTGCCTGATCGCGGGCCGGTTCCAGGTGGTGGCGGCCTACGCGCTCGGGCTCATGGCGCTGGCGCTGCTGGTGCTGAGCAGCAGGGTGCCGTGGTTCGGGCTGGCGGTGGTGGCCGTGATGTTCACCGGCACGGCCCTGCGGCGCTGGGAGGAGGGGCGGGGCGGGCTCTGGCCGGTCGCGCTGAGCGCCGCGCTGGTGGTGCTCGCGCCGGTGAACGCGCCCCAGGCCGGGTGGTGGTGGGTCCAGCCGGGTGTGTGGATCCTCACGATCGCCCTGGCGGCGGCGACGTTCGCGGGCGGCATGGCGCTGCGGCGGCGGCGCCTGCCCCGGGTCCTGGTGTGGCTGGGGGCGATCAGCTACTCGCTCTACCTGGTGCACCACCCGCTGCTGAAGTACTTCGTCGAGATCACCGGCGACCTCCGCCGGGCGCCGCTGCCCACCCAGGTGCTGACGGCCGTACTGTTCACCGCCGCCGTCCTGCTGGCCGCCACCGTCACCTACCGGCTGGTCGAACTGCCCGGCCAGGCGCTCGGCCGCCGCCTGATCGCCCGCCGCCGTGCCGCGCGGGCCGTGCCGTCACCGGTGACGGCCGGGACCGAATAGGCGGCCGTCCACGGGACCGCACAGCCGGGGCGGGGCCGTCCGAAGACCGGCCGCCGGGACCGGATGACCGGTCACCCGCGTGGCCCCGGGCCGTCAGGAGTGGGGACGGCCCGGAACCCGCGGGTGACCGGAGCACTTCAGAGGCGGTCGCCGAGGTCGAGGATGTCCGGCACCCGCACGGCCGCCCCCGTGGCCAGCGACGCGTTCGCCGCGAGGCCCGTGAGCAGGGACAGCGCCCCGTCGCGCTCGGTGGCGCCCCGCCCGAGCGGGTCGGGCGCGGTCACGGGGGAGAACAGCGCCGCCGTCATCCGCCCGTCGGCGCCACCGTGGCCGTCGCGCGTCTGGTCGCCGAGGTCGACGTCGTATCCCTGCCGCCAGAACGGGTGCACCCGCAGCTTCGCCCAGCCCTGCTCGGCGGCGGCCTCCGCGCCGTGCAGCGACGCGCCCTTCGGGCCGTGGTCGCGCGGCTCGACGTGGTCGTTCTCCACGACCTCCAGCTCCAGCCGTCCCCTGCTGCCGTTGAACATCACCCGGTAGCCCTCCCAGGGGGAGTAGGCCGTCAGGTGGTAGCTCATGGTGGCGCCGGTGGAGTAGCGCACCACCACCGCCAGGTCGTCCTCGATGGTGACGCCCGGCGCGAAGACGTTCTGGTCGCGGTGGTAGCCGTCGTGCTCCTCGGCCTCCAGGTACAGCTTCCGCAGCCCCTCGGCATCGGCGAGATGCAGCGCGAACGGGTCGCCCGCGGCCTCGGCCGACCCGTGCGCCCGGTCGTAGTCGCGCGCGTAGCCGTGCCGCCGTCCCTGCTCGCCGTAGAAGAACAGCCGCCCCTCGGCGTACACCCGCTCGGGGACCGCGCCGAGCCACCAGTTGACCAGGTCGAAGTGGTGGGTCGCCTTGTGCACGAGCAGCCCGCCGGAGTTGGCCTTGTCGCGGTGCCAGCGGCGGAAGTAGTCGGCGCCGTGCCGGGTGTCGAGCAGCCACTCGAAGTGGACCGACCCGACCTCGCCGATCTCGCCGCCCGCGAGCACCCGGCGCACCGCCTCGTGCACCGGGTTGTAGCGGTAGTTGAACGTCACGGTGACCCGCCGCCCGCTGCGCTCCACCGCGTCCAGGATGGCGCGGCAGCGCTCGGCGTCCACGGTCATCGGCTTCTCGGTGACGACGTCCCGCCCGGCGTCCAGCGCCGCCACGATGTACGCGTCGTGCGTCCGGTCGACGGTGGCGACTAGGGCGACGTCGACGCGCTCCTTGTCCAGCATTCGCAGGAAGTCCGCCGCGTCGTAGGCGGCCACCGGGGGCAGCCCGCGGGCGGCCAGCGCCTCGTT
Organism: Sphaerisporangium aureirubrum; assembly: GCF_042658925.1. Taxonomy (NCBI): domain Bacteria; kingdom Bacillati; phylum Actinomycetota; class Actinomycetes; order Streptosporangiales; family Streptosporangiaceae; genus Sphaerisporangium; species Sphaerisporangium aureirubrum. The sequence continues at coordinate 121,077 of NZ_JBHSRF010000011.1, read as the reverse complement.
GTGGTACCGCGTGCGGGCCGGGTTGGTGTCGGCCAGCGCCACCAGCTCGCTGTGGTCGGCGTGGTCGCCGGTGAGCGCCCGGACGAACATCTCGGCCCGCGCGCCGGTGCCGACGATGGCGTACCGCGTCCGGGACGGTGAGCCGCTGGACATGCTGCCTCCTTGTGAACGGGGGTGTGGGGGACGGCTAGCCCTGGGCGAGGTGCTCGCGCAGCACCTCGGCGAGCCCTTCGCGGCGGGCGCACTCGGCGAACGCGAAACCGCCCGCCAGCCGTCCGGCCTCGTCCGGGGTGACCCCTTCGAAGCACCGGGCGAAGTCCCGCACCAGCGGCTCTGCCAGCAAGATGTGCCGGACCAGCAGGTTGACGTAGTCGCGCCGCCCCCAGGGGAAGGGCTCGAAGCCGGGGAACGTTCAGCCCGAGGGAGGCCAGGTAGCGGGCGTCGGCGGCGTCGAAGAAGTCGGTGAGGAACCGGTCGAAGAAGCGGGTGTACCCCTCCTCGCCGAGCACCGCCCGCAGCGCCGCGCGGTGCGCGGACTCGGTGCCGGGGTAGCCGGTGATGAAGTTCTCCATGTTCATCCACCCGCCCAGGCCGACCCCGGCGAGCGTCACCGCCGCGCCGGACTCGTCGGTGAGCCGGTCCCCGCGGACGCCGATCCACGACCCCCCGCTCAAAGGACCCTCCTGGTCCCGGCCGCCGGGCCGGTGCTCTCGCGGACCAGAAGCCGCGGCTGGAAGTGGACGTTGTGCCCGCCGGGCTCGCCGTTCATCAGGCCCCACAGCCGGCCCCACGCCTGCCGCCCGAGCTCGTTGCGCGGGATGGACGCGGTGGTCAGCGGCGGGTGGGTGTACCGCGCGAACGGTATGTCGTCGAACCCGGTGACCGAGACGTCCCCCGGCACGGCGACACCCAGCTCGTGCAGGCCGCTCAGCGCCCCGAAGGCCACCATGTCGTTGTACGCCACGATGGCGCTCGCGCCGGTCGCCACCGCCGCGCGGGCCGCGGCGTAGCCGTCGTCGAAGGTCGCCCCGCACGGCAGCTCGGTCAGCGTGAACCCGGCCCCGGTGGCCGCCGCGATGCGCAGCGCGGCCAGGCGGTCCCGGTTGGACGCGCTGCCCCCCGGCCCCGACAGGTACGCCAGGTGGCGGTGGCCCAGCGAGAGCAGGTGGTGCACGATCTCGCGGATGCCGGCCGCGTAGTCGACCGACAGCGACGGCACGGTGGACCCGGGGATCTCCCGGTTGAGCAGCACCAGCGGCGCGAGCCGCTCGGCGAGGGCCCTCAGCTGCGGCTCCGGCACCCTCGGCGAGGCCAGCACCAGGCCGTCGGAGCGGCGCCGCGCCTCGATCGCCAGGATGGACTCCTCCTCGACGATCTCGTTGGACTCGGCGACCAGCAGCCGGTGGCCCGCCAGGGCGGCGGCGTGGCTCAGCCCCCGCAGCACGTCCTGGAACATGGGGTTGGCGAGGTCCGGCACGACGAGCGAGACGGCGCTGGTGCGGCCGAGCGCGAGGCTGCGCGCCACGGGGCTCGGCTCGTAGTTCAGGGCCTCGGCGGCGGCGCGCACGCGGGCGGCCAGCTCGGGGGCGACGGTGGCGGTGCCGTTCATCACGCGGGAGACGGTCGCCCGGGAGACCCCGGCGGCGTCGGCGACCCTGCTGATGGTGGCCTTGGTGTGGTCGGGGCGCCCGCCGCGCCTGCGGACCGGGCGCGCGAGTGGCTGCGCCGCGTCGTCGCCAGTGCCGCGGTCTCCGGTCCCCAGGCTCATCTTCGACTCTCCCGGCACGTCAGGTGCGCTTCGCGTTGGAATGTGGGGCGGCGCCGTGGCTGCTCAGGGCCTGGCCCAGGCGGTCGCCGCCCTGAAGATACCGGTTTCCGATAAGTTTCGGCAACCGGTTTCTCGGACCAGTTCCCGGCAATCCCGCCGGACATTTCCGCACTTCAGTGTCTTGCTAACGAATCGTTGACAGTGGATGTTGGCTCTGTTAGAAACTGGTTACCCGCCGGGCGGGGGCTTGCGGCGATACGAAAAAGAACGTCAGATCCATGTCCGGCGAAGGGTGACTTGATGAGCGAACGCGTCGGCGTACCGCCACCCTCCACGGCCGGTGTCACCACCATCACCCCCCTCCCGGACGGGCCGTCCGGGCCGCCGGCGGCGGCGCGCCGCCCCCGGCGCGAGCGGATGTCGGTGGTGCGGCGGGAGGGCCGGGCCGGGTATCTGTTCCTCGCCCCGTGGTTCATCGGGATGGCGGTATTCACCATCGGGCCGATCCTCGGCTCCCTCTATCTCTCTTTCACGAAGTATTCGCTGGTGAAGCCGCCGGTCTGGTTAGGCCTGGACAATTACCGGCGCATGCTGGAGGACCCGCGGCTGCACCAGTCGCTGCTGGTCACCTTCAAGTACGTGTTCGTCTCGGTGCCCGTCCAGCTGGGCCTCGCGCTGGCGCTGGCGATCGTCCTCAACCGGGGCGTGCGCGGGCTCAGCTTCTACCGCTCCGTCTACTACCTGCCGTCGCTGCTCGCCGGGAGCGTCTCCATCGCGATCCTGTGGCGGCAGATCTTCGGCGCCGACGGCCTGATCAACCAGTTCCTGGCCCTGATCGGCATCGAGGGGGTCAGCTGGGTCTCCCACCCCGACTTCGCGCTCGGCACGCTGATCGTGCTGAACGCCTGGACGTTCGGCGCGCCCATGGTGATCTTCCTGGCGGGCCTGAGACAGATACCGGTCTCCTACTACGAGGCGGCCGAGGTGGACGGCGCGGGCACGATGTCCAAGTTCTTCCACATCACCGTCCCGCTGCTCACCCCGATCATCTTCTTCAACCTGGTGCTGCAGATGATCGGCGCCTTCCAGAGCTTCACGCAGGCGTTCGTGGTGAGCGGCGGCGAAGGCGGCCCGGCCGACTCCACCCTGCTCTACACGCTGTACCTCTACCAGCGTGGCTTCCGGTCCTTCGACATGGGTTACGCCTCGGCGATGGCCTGGGTCCTCCTCGCCGTCATCGCCCTGCTGACCGGGCTCAACTTCCTCCTGGCCAAGCGGTGGGTGTTCTACGGTGACTGAGACGACGGCGACCGGCGCGATGGCGCGGGAGCGGGACGGCGGCGGCCGGTCCCGGCGGCTGGGCAAGCACGTCCTGCTCATCGCGTTCGGCGTGGCGATGCTCTACCCGCTGCTGTGGATGGTGTCCAGCTCGGTCAAGCCGACCGAGCTCATCTTCCGCGACCCGTCCATCTGGCCGACCGAGCTCGACCTGCGCAACTACGTGGACGGCTGGACGGCGCTGCGGCACCCGTTCCACTTCTACCTGTTCAACTCCGCGGTGATCGCGGTCGCGGCGGTGATCGGCAACCTGCTGTCCTGCTCGCTGGCGGCGTACGCGTTCGCCCGGCTGGAGTTCCCCGGCCGCAAGCTCTTCTTCGCGCTGATGCTGTCCACGCTGATGCTGCCGATCCAGGTGCTGATCATCCCGCAGTACATCCTGTTCGCCCAGCTCGACTGGATCAACACCGACCTGCCGCTCATCGTGCCGAAGTTCCTCGCGCACGACGCGTTCTTCATCTTCCTGATGGTGCAGTTCATCCGTTCGCTGCCCCGTGAGCTCGGCGAGGCGGCCAGGATCGACGGCTGCGGCCACTTCCGGATCTACTCGCGGATCATCATGCCGCTGGCCCTGCCGGCGCTGGCGACCTCCGCGTTGTTCACCTTCATCTGGACCTGGAACGACTTCTTCAGCCAGCTCATCTTCCTCACCGATCCCGACATCTACACCATGCCCGTCGCGCTGCGGTCGTTCATGGACGGTCAGGGCGAGACCGCGTGGGGCCAGTTGTTCGCCATGTCCATCGTGGGACTGGTCCCCATCTTCGGCTTCTTCCTGGCAGGGCAGCGCTATCTGACCCAAGGGGTGGCGACGACCGGCTTCAAGTAGCACCCCCCGAGTTACAAGCACGAGCCGGTCTTGCTCGCGCAGTTGTGGTTAAAACGTTTAAACCATCGATTAAATCGAGGGGAAAGATCCCATGGGAAGCGGATTGTTCGGAGCCAGGGGCCTAGCGGTGGTCTGCCTCGCTGGGGCGCTGTTCGCGGCCGCTGGCTGCGGCGGCGGCTCACCGGAGGGCGGCGACGGCCCGGTCGAACTGCGGTTCGGCTGGTGGGGCAACAACGACCGGGCGGCGGCCACCCAGCGCGTCATCGACGCGTTCCAGGCCAAGAACCCCGGCATCAAGATCAAGGGGGAGTTCACCGACTTCAACTCCTACTTCGACCGCCTGGCCACCCAGGTCGCGGGGAGCGACGCGCCCGACGTCATCACGCTCGGCGGCGCCTACCCCCGCGAGTACGGCGACCGGGGCGCCCTGCTCGACCTGAGCACGGTGAGCGCCGACCTGAAGACCGACAAGATCGGTGAGGCCGCGCTCGGCAACGGCAACTTCAGCGACACCCAGTACGGCGTGCCGACCGGCGTCAACGCCATCGCGCTGATCGTCGACCCCGTGGTGTTCGAGAAGGCCGGAGTGCCGCTGCCGGACACCGAGACCTGGACCTGGGACGACTTCAAGCGCATCGCCAAGGAGATCGCCGACAAGTCCCCCGAGGGCACCTACGGCCTGGCCGACCCCACCCGCACCGACATGCTCGACGCGTTCTCCCGCCAGCGCGGCGAGGCCCTGTACACCGCCGACGGCAAGGTGGGCATCGGGCAGCAGACGCTCGTCGACTGGTGGAACATGACCATCGAGCTGCGCGACGCCAAGGCCACCCCGTCGGCCTCCAAGACCGCCGAGCTGATCACCCAGCCCGCGCCCGAGCAGTCGCTGATCGGCCGCGGCCTGGCCGGGATGCAGTTCGACTGGAGCAACCAGCTCACCGCGCTGCGCAAGGCCTCCGGGCACCCGCTGGAGCTGCGCCGGGTGCCCGGCGAGACCGGCGCCAAGCAGGCCGGCATGTGGCTGCAGGCGTCCCAGCTGTACACGGTCAACGCCAAGTCCGAGCACCCGAAGGAGGCGGCGAAGTTCGTCGACTTCCTGGTCAACAGCCCCGAGGCCGGTGAGATCATCCTCAACGACCGCGGCGTCTCGGCGAACTCCGACGTCCGGGCCGCCGTCCAGGCCAAGCTGAGCCCGGACGACGCCGCGCAGGTGAAGTTCATCGACGAGCTGACCCCGAAGGCCGGCCCCCCGCTGGTCATCGGCCCGACGGGCTCCACCGACACGCCCAAGATCCTCGACCGGATCAACGCCGAGGTGCTGTTCGACAAGCGCGCACCGGCCGACGCGGCGGCGGAGTTCATCAAGCAGGTCACGGCGGTGATCGCGCAGTGACCGAGACCGGGGGAGGTCCGGGGATCGATCGGCGGGCGCTCGCCGGGCGGCACGCGGTCGAGGTCACCTCGATCGTGCCGGCGTCGCCGCTCTCGGTGGGCAACGGCGAGTTCTGCTTCACCGCCGACGTCACCGGGTTGCAGACGTTCCCGGACCTCTACCCGGTCGCCGACCCCGGCGGGGGTCCACCCGGGACGCTGCTCGGCACCATGTCCTCATGGGGCTGGCACAGCGTCCCGGGCGAGTACGACCTGGGCGCGACGTTCCGGGCGTACCGGACGCCGCGCGGGCCGGTGGAGTACCCCGACATGCGCGGCGAGCTGACGGGGAACACCGAGAACCCGGCCTCGGCCGCGGAGTCGTGGCTGCGCAACAACCCGCACCGGCTGGACCTCGGCCGGATCGGGCTGGTGCGCGACGGCGGCGTCCCGCTCACACCCTCGGAGCTGAGCGAGGGGCGGCAGCGGCTCGACCTGTGGACCGGCGCCCTCACCGGGCGGTTCCTGCTGCGCGGCACCCCGGTCGGGGTCACCACCGTGTGCCATCCCTCGCGGGACGTGCTGGCGGTGCGGATCGAGTCCGCGCTGCTGGCCGAAGGGCTCGCCGTCCGGCTCGCGTTCCCCTACGGGTCGGAGTCGTGGAGCAACGCGGCGGACTGGTCCCGGCCGGACGCCCACACGTCCACGCTGCTGCGCGCCCGCGACGGCGGCACGGTCGAGCGGACACTGGACGGCGCCACGTACCGTGTGGCGCTGGCCACCTCGCCCGGCGCGGAGATCGTGCCGGGCGGGCCGCACGAGTTCCTGGTGCGTACCGGCGCCGGGGTCCTGGAGCTGGTCGCCGGGTTCGGGCCCGGCGTCCTCGGCGACCTGCCCACCGTCGCGGAGACCCTGGCCGCGGCCGAGGGGCACTGGTCGCGGTTCTGGGGCACCGGCGGCGCCGTCGACCTGTCGGGCGCCGACGACGAGCGGGCGTCCGAGCTGGAACGCCGCGTGGTGCTGTCGCAGTACCTCACCGCGATCCACTGCGCCGGGTCGTACCCGCCGCAGGAGACCGGGCTGATGTGCAACAGCTGGCGGGGGCGCTTCCACCTGGAGATGCACTGGTGGCACGGCGCGCATTTCGCGCTGTGGGGGCGCGCCTCGCTGCTGGAACGCGGCCTCGGGTGGTACGAGACCATCCTGCCGCGAGCCGTCGGGACCGCCCGGCGGCAGGGGTACGCCGGGGCGCGCTGGCCCAAGCAGGTCGCCCCCGACGGGCGGGAGAGCCCGAGCCCCATCGGGCCGTTCCTGGTGTGGCAGCAGCCGCACCCCATCCACCTGGCCGAGCTGGTGCGCCGGTCCGACGCCTCGGCGCTGGAACGCTACGCGGACGTCGTGTTCGCCACCGCGGCGTTCATGGCCGACTTCGCCGTGAAGGGCCCCGGCGGCTACGCGCTCGGGCCGCCGCTGGTGCCCGCGCAGGAGTCGTACGCCGGGGACCGCGACCGGCTCACCAACCCGGTGTTCGAGCTGGCGTACTGGTCCTGGGCCCTCGGCGTCGCCCAGGAGTGGCGCCGCCTGCTCGGCCTGGACCCCGAGCCCGCCTGGGAGGCCGTCGCCACGGGCCTGGTGCGGCCGCACGTCAGGGACGGCGTCTACACCGCGGTCGACGTTCCGCCGTACACCCTGCTCGACGACCACCCGTCCATGCTGTACGCCCTCGGCGTCGTGCCGCCCACCCCTTTGGTCGACCCCGGCGTCATGCGCGCCACCCTGCGCCGGGTGCTCGCCGAGTGGCCCTGGGAGACCACCTGGGGCTGGGACTACCCCGCCATCGCCATGACGGCCACCCGCCTCGGCGAGCCGGGCCTGGCCGTGGACGCGTTGCTCATGCCCGTCACCAAGAACCACTACCTCCCCAACGGCCACAACCGCCAGACGCCGTCCCTGCCCGTCTACCTGCCCGGCAACGGAGGTCTGCTGTCGGCCGTCGCGCTCATGGCCCGCGGCTGGGACGGCGGCCCCCCCGCTCCTGGCTTCCCGTCCGGCTGGCCGGTGCGCCACGAGGGCCTGCTTCCCCTGCCGTGACCGGCCGGTGCCCGGCTGATCACGGGTCGCGGCGCGTCGAGCGCCGTGACGGGATCGCATGGTCCTCCCCGGTCACGTGCCCCGTTTTCTGTCGGTGGGGTGGCGTAGGGTTCCCTCGACTCGACAGGGAAGGAGCCCAGGGTGGGTGACGAGGACGTGCTGACACGAGTGCGGGACATCTGCCTGTCCCTGCCCGAGGCCGAGGAGCGTTCGTTCGGCGGCCACACGGCCCCCTCGTTCCGCGTCCGCGACAAGCTGTTCCTGATGACCAGCGAGGACGGCACGTACATGACCTTCAAGGCCGCCCCCGGCGTCCAGGAGGCCCTGGTCACCTCCGCCCCCGACCGCTACTTCGTCCCCGCCTACGTCGGCCACAAGGGCTGGGTGGGCGCCCGCCTGGACACCGGCCAGGACTGGTCCGAACTCGCCGAACTCATCGAGGACAGCTACCGCATGATCGCCCCCAAACGCGTGGCGGCCCTTCTGGACCAACGCCGGCCGGAGTAAATCCCGCATCCGCCATGGTCGCCAGGCTCGGATGACCGGTGGGCTCGGGTGGCCGCCGGCCTTCAGGCGTCGGCCGGCCTTCGGGTCCACCGGTCCACCGGCCTTTGGGTCCACCGGCCTTTGGGTCCACCGGCCTTTGGGTCCACCGGCCTTTGGGTCCACCGGCCTTTGGGTCCACCGGCCTTTGGGTCCACCGGCCTTCGGGTCCACCGGCCTTCGGGTGGCCGGGCCATGGGACTTCCGGTGGTTGTTCGGCTCCCGGTGGTCGCTCGGCTCCCGGCGGTTGCTCGGTTCGGGGTGGTTGCCCGGCTCCGGGGGTTCTCCGGTCTCAGGAGTAGTGGCCGCCGACGTGGTCCACGGACACTTCCCACAGGTGTGCGGCCGCCTCGGGGTCCAGTGCGTGGGGCGCGACGCCGCGGTAGGTCTCCGGCCGGTGGGGGAGTGCTTCGGCGCAGTCCTCGAAGTAGCGGCCGCCCACCCCTTCCACCAGGGGCGACGCGGCGAGCAGTACGGAGGTGGCGGCGCCCTGCTGGGGGGTCTTGAAGGTGTAGAGGCCGCTGTTGACGGCGCCGTCCAAAGCCTCCTCGCTCAGGTGGCGGGTCAGGTTCGTCTCCATGATGGCGCCGGGGTGCACCGCGTTGACCGTGACGCCGTCGCCGGACCAGCGCCGGTTCGCCTCCACCGCGAACAACACGTTCGCCGTCTTGGACTGCCCGTAGGCGACGGCCGGGTCGTAGGGGCGGGACCGGAAGTGGATGTCGCCGAAGTCGACCGGGGCGCGCAGGTGGCCGACCGAGGTGAGCGACACGACCCTGGACCGCCCGGCCGCCGCCAGCGCCGGGTACAGCCGGGTGGTGAGCGCGAAATGACCGAGGTGGTTGGTGGCGAACTGCAGCTCCCAGCCCTCCGGCGTGCGCAGCTCCGGCGTCATCATCACCCCGGCGTTGTTCACCAGGATGTGCAGCGGCCCGTCCCACCACGCGGCGAAGGCCGCCACCGACGCCTGGTCGGCGAGGTCCAGCCGCGCGACCCGCAGGTGCCCGTTCCCCGTGGTGGCGGTGATCTCCCCGGCCGTGCGCCGCCCCGCCTCCACGTCCCGCACCGCGAGCGTCACCTCCGCCCCCGCCCCCGCCAGCGCCCGCGCGGTCTCGACCCCGATCCCGGAGGCCGCCCCGGTGACGACGGCCCGCCGCCCGGTGAGGTCGACCCCCGCCAGGACCTCCCCGGCGGTCGACTCGGCGGTGAACGGCGTGGTGACGCGTGTGATATCGGTCATGAGAAATGCCTTTCCGTGATGGCTGCGCACTCCGCGGTCATGCCGGGTCCGGGCCGCCCGTCTGAGGGCCGTCCGTGCCGCCGAGGGGACGCGACCTCGCTCTCCGGCCCCCCTGAGCCGGGTGTCACCCTTCAAGCAGACCACCGCCGCCACCCCCGCCCACCCCGCCGGCCAGGCAAGGTCGTACCAGGGGTACGGGTTACCGGGGGTCCAGCAGACCCCCCCACGGCCGCCGGCGCACCACCGCCCCGGTCCTACCCTGTACACCATGGACGACCGATCCACCGGGCCCGAGGTGAACACCGACCTCCGGGACTTCCTGCGGTCCCGTCGCGCTCGGATCACCCCGGCCGACGCGGGCCTGCCCGACCAGCGCGGTCCCCGCCGGGTGGCCGGGCTGCGCCGCGAGGAGGTCGCCCAGCTCGCCGGGGTGAGCGTCGACTACTACGTGCGCCTGGAACGCGGCCGCAGCCTCCACGTCTCCGAGGCCGTGCTGGACGCCGTGGCCCGCTCCCTGTGCCTGAACGACACCGAACGCGACCACCTGTTCGCCCTGGCCCGCCCGGCCCGCCGCCCCCGCCGCCCCGCCCCGCCGCAGCGGGTGCGCCCCGGCCTGTTCCGCGTCCTGGACACCCTGAGCGGCAACCCCGCCATGATCATCGGTCACCGCCTGGACATCCTGGCCGCCAACGGCATGGCCCGCGCCCTGTACACCGACTTCGAGGCCCTGCCCCACCGCGACCGCAACCTGGCCCGCTACATCTTCCTGGACGAGTCCGCCCGCTCCCTGTACGCCGACTGGGAGGCCGCCGCCCGCCGCGTCGTGGCCGCCCTCCACCTGTACGCCGGCCGTCACCCCGACGACCCTCGCCTGGCCGAGCTGATCGGCGAGCTCTCCGTCCACGACCACGACTTCCGCCGCTGGTGGGCCGACCACGACGTCCACCGCCACAGCAACGGCACCAAGCTCTACCACCACCCCCTGGTAGGCGACCTGACCCTCCACTACGAAGCCCTGACCCCCACCACCGATCCCGACCAACTCCTAGGCCTCTACACCGCCGAACCCAACACCCCCTCCGACCACGCCCTCCGCCTCCTGGCCAGCTGGACCGGCAACCCGTCCCCCACCCCCCCAACCAGCGGCTGACCCCACCACCTCGCACATTCCACCCCCGGCGCATCTCATCGCCGAACAAACCCCGTCCGGCCGAGGTGGATGGGCCCACCCGTTGTCGTTTCACACCCCGAATCTGACGGCGGACGCCGTCACGGGGCGGCAGTCTTCGACGGCTGTCGGGGGGCACTCGTACCACGTTCCGACGAGGTTGTTGTAGAAGCGGGCGCCGGGGGCGGCGGTGGTGACGAAGGGCTTGCCGTTGTCGAGTACCTCGACGGTGGTGCGCTCACCCTGGACCACGAGGTCGAGTGAGATCACCCAGGTGACGGTGCCGCTGCCGGTGGTCGCCGTGATGTCGAAGATCTCGGTCTCGCCTTTCGCCAGCGTGAACCCGAACAGGTCCTTTCGCCCGGGCACCCCTGACGAGTACTTCGCGGTCGGATCCAGGCCGTCGAGGCTGATGGCGATGTTCCGCGGCTCCGCCTCTCCCTGGCCCGCGCCGCACCCGATCGCGGTGCCGCCCTTCGGCGCCGTGGCCCGCTTCACCACCCGTGCCCGCATGTTCTCGATCAGCACCCCGGCGTCCGTACGGCCCTGCACGATCACCCGGAACATCGTGGTCGTCCGGCTGACGCCTCCATGGCGCTTCACCCACTTGACGATCTCCCCGCACTCGGACGGCAGGGGCGCGGCGGGCCGCAGCCCCGCGGGCATGACGTATTCGACCGCCGAGGTGGTGAACGAGGGAATGGTCGGCGGCTCGTCGTTCACGTTGACCGCGATCGGCCGCACCGGTTCCCGCTCGGTGAGCACCCGCGTGACGTAGTAGGTCACCACCGTTCCGATCACCCCGGCCACCACCGTCGAGACGACGAACACCGACCCGCGCCGGAACCGGGATCCGGCCCGGCGATCGGACACCTGGCTCTCCCCGGTCTCGCCGGGGACGCTCGCCCGTGCGCGCCCGGCCGGCTGCCGCCTGCCACGAGCCTTCTTCCGTGTCACCGGCGCCGCCTCTCACTCAGGAAAACTCAGGACGGAAAGCCTGCCGCCGGACCTCGCCCCGGTCTCCACCGCTCTGACCAGAGCGGCACCACCGGCCATCGGCTGCAGTTCGACGATCGCCGACGGCGGCCCGGAGAGCCCCGCCCTGCCGAGCGGCCTGCCGGTGCGGGCGTCCCACGCGTATCCCTGGACGTTCACGGTGAACAGCCGGGAGCCGTCCAGGGAGAACTTCAGGACGGTGAGCGGCCCGTACCCCTCGGCCGACAACCTCTCGTACGGTTCGCCGTCCGGCGGCCCGGGGACGTGCCAGGCGGCGATCTCCCGGTCGGTGACGGTGTCCCAGACCGACACCTGGCCGCTGAAATCGCCGAAGGCCACCAGCCTGGCGTCCCGGTCGATCGCCATCTGCGTGGCCCGGCAGCCGCATCGGACGAACGTGATCTCACCGTCGCGCGGCAGCCACTTCCAGTAGCCGAGCGCCGAGACCCCGACGCTCCGGTCTCCCGCGCTCGTCACGGCGACATGTGCCGGAGGGCTCTCGGCCTCCGGGTCGTCCAGCTTCACCAGGGGCGTCAGGGGAGGGGAGAGCGACTCCCTGGCACCCGCCACGGTATGCACGGCCAGGCGGTACGGGTCTTCCGTCACGCCGGCGAACCTGGACGCGTCCCGGCTGAACTCCGGCCGCGTCAGACCGGCGGGCGGCACGCGCGACGTACGGCCGGCGAGATCGAAGACAGCCGTGCGTACGGGCCGGCCGTCCGTCCCCTCCGCGTAGATCATCGCCCGGCCGCCGGGGGAGAAGTCGGCGACGTCGACGTCGGTGAACCCGCCGGAGTCGTTCGTGACCTCCCGGGTGAGCACCGGCGCCGCCCGATCGGCGGCGAACACCCGCAACGTCAGCCGGCTGGAGTTCTCGTCCATCCAACTGGCCACCGCGACGTACGCCCCGTCGTCCGAGGCCGCGATCTCGTACGCGAGCCGTACCACCTCCGGCGGTATCCGCCGGACCACCGCGAGCGCCCGTTCCCCCGCCGCCCCCACGGGTCCGCCGCCCTCGACCCGCGCCGGCCCGGTGGCGATCGGATCGGACCCAGGCAGCACGACGGGCTCCGCCGGCCGTCCGCACCCCGCCGCCGAGGCCGCGGCCAGCATGAGCGCGGCAGCGGCCCGCGAGACGTGTTCCCAACGCCGTGACATCGCCGCCCCATGAACGCCTCGGGATCGCCGCGGGCTGACCGCCCTCCCCTCAATACCTATTCCATCGGCGAGCTCTTCACCATCGAGGTGCGCGAGTTCGTCTGCTTCGCCGACGCCGGATCAGCGGGACGTGAATGGCGCGGCGGGCGTGCCGCGCCGCCCGTGCGTCCGGCCGGACCGGTCTCCCCGCGATCGTGGACCCCTGGCCCGGCCCGTGGCGCCGCCGCGGAGCTCCAGGGTCAGCGTCCGGAGCCACGGCTCGGAGAACGCGGGCTCGGCGGCCAGGTGCCGGGCCATCGCGGCGCGGACCTCGCGGGTACGGCCGAGCTCGACCAGGGCGGCGGCCTCGGCCAGGGCCGCGGTGGCCTTCTCGTCGTGGCGGGGGACGGTGACGGTCTCGTCGTCCCACAGGGTGCGGCGGAACGAGGGGGTGATCTTGTGCTGGCAGTCGCCGAGGTAGTGCCACAGGGCTCCGGGGATCGACACGTTGGTGACGGCGCTGCGGGGGAGGTCGCGGGGCCATGCAGCCTGCTGCCACCAGCGCCAGGTCTTCGGGCTGGTCCTTTTGCGTGAGGTGGCGCCGAGGAAGCGGAGCTTGAGCCGGATGACCTCCCACGGCTCCCGCTCGTCGGCGATCCAGTCCCGCAGCAGCCCGTACAGGTTGGCGAAGGTGCGGCCGTCGCACACCAGATCGGTGAAGACCATCGGCCGGGTACGCCGCGCCAGCCGGTACGGGCAGACCCCCATCGCCTCCAGGTTGACCCGCAGCTGCCGCACCTCGTGGGGGAGCAGGGGATCGTCGTACCGGTAGGAGAACGGCAGCAGCCGCACCCGGTCGCGTCGTGCCGTGCCGGCCAGCGCCCCGGAGAGCAGGTCGAAGACGCTGTCCCCGGAGCGCCCGACGAAGCGGAGGTCACCGTCGCCGCTGCGCGCCAAAATCTTCGCCGCGCACTCGACCAGCTCCTCCAGGAACACCGGGCGGGCCTCGGGCACCCCGTCCAGCAGCGTCCCGAGCTGATCGCGGCGAACCAGATCCCAGCGGAACGGCCGGTACGGTGTCGTCACCACACCATGGTCACCGAATCGCTTCCCGCCCGGCATCAGGTTTTCCGCCGGCCCGCCGGGAGGCGGACCGGCGGAGGCACAGGCTCAGCGCAGGAACGACTCCACGGCGTCCGCGGCCCGGTCCACGCCCCCTTCCGGCCGCACCTCGGCCCGCAGTCCGGCCACCCGTGCCGCGACCTTCGGCGACCCGGCCACCGACTCCACCGCCGCGCGCAGGGTCGCCGCGTCGACCTCCTCGGAGGCCAGCCGCACCCCGACGCCGAGCTCCTCCAGCATCGCCGCGTTCCCGAACTGGTCCACGGCCTGCGGAATCGCCACGGTGGGCACCCCGTACCAGAGCGACTCGGCGCACCCGCCCATCCCGGCGTGCGTGACGAACGCCGAGGCCGCGTCGAGCCGGTCTCCGTCATCCGCGCCGGGTCCAGGCAGGGCCCGACGAACCGCACGTGCGGTCCCACCCGGGCGGCGTGCGGCTGCATGGCCCGGGGAATCAGCGAGAGCACGTGCTCGGGCCGGGAGATCCACTCCCAGGCGTCCAGCCGCACCCCGTTGTCCCGGAGCCACGCGCCGAACGCCGCGTGGTAGGCCCGGCCCGGCTCCGACTCCCGGATGGCCGTGATCGCCTCCCCGAGGTCCTCCTCGTAGCCCTCCCAGGCGACGTACGCGGGCGACAGCTGCACCGCCGGCACCCCGTGCCGCACCCCCAGCAGGGGCCGCCGAGGCCGCCGATGTCGTACAGCACCAGGTCGGGCCGGTCCCCGTCGAACGTCTCGGTCAGGAGCGGCCACACCGCGATCGCCTCGTCGAGGAAGACCCGCATCGCGGTCGCCGGGTCCTCCGGCCACTTCTCGTCCCCCAGCGGGAAACGGGACGGATGCCCCACGACCCGCGCCCCGGTGGGCTTCACCAGCCCGCGCAGCGGTTCCCCCACGACGTAGCTGACCCGGTGCCCCCGGGCGACGAGTTCCCTGACGACCCCCAGGGAGGGATAGATGTGACTCGGCGCGGTGCAGCCGGCCATGACGATGTGCTTGCGAATACGCATGAATGCCTGCCGGAATCTCGAGTGGGCACACTCAGACGGCGCGCAGGAGAAGGACCCCGGACGTGGGGCCGCTCAAAGGGGCCGCCCGATCCACGGGCAGGCCCTGCGGTCACGCCGTCTCAGGCGCGGCGCATGCGAATCGAATCGATCATGGGCTCGATCCTAACCCGGTCCGGCCGGTGCGGTCATGGCGGGGCCCCGGGGGCACGGTCGTGCCCCGGGGGCACGGTCGTGCCCCCGGGGCCGGTCTGTCCTCTGCCGGTCGTGGTGGCCGGCGGGGTGCCTCGTCGCTGGATCGGCCGGCTCGCGCCGGGCGGTCAGCTCGCGGGGCCCACCAGCTTCCACGGCTCGTTGTCGGGATCGGTGCCGGTGCCCGGGGCGTTGCCCTGGGTCCACCACTTGGCCTTCCAGATCTTGCCGTTGTAGGTGACGGTGGTCTGCTGCACGGTCTGGGTCTCGGGGTTGTAGATCGTGGCGGCGTTCCAGGCCGGTGCGATGCAGCCGGCGGTGGCCGGGCCCCCGCTGGCCGAGGCGCCGCGCGCGTTCTCGCTCGCCAGCGAGTACGACGCGCCGCCGCTCCTGATCACGGTGTTCACCGGGCCGGTGGCCGGCAGGTAGTAGATGATCGGGACGTCCAGCGACTGGCCGGGCGGGATGAGCTGGCAGTAGTCCAGCTTGAGGATGACCCGGTGGAACGGGCCGCTCAGCCCGCCGACGTTGGAGCCGGTGTGGCCGGCCTGGACCCGCCACCGGCCGCCCTGGGCGTAGGTCTGCCAGTCGCCGTCCTTGACCAACGCCGGGGTGGAGGTGGGCAGGTCGAAACTGATCTCGGTGTCGGCCGGGCCGCCGAGGTGGGACGACATCTGGTTGGTGATCCGTACGACCGGCGTCAGGGGCCACAGGCTGGCGGCGTCGCCGGGGTAGTTCACCAGGTCGACCCTGACGTTCAGCGTCGAGCTGGGCGGGGTCACCGAGCTGCCGGCGCTGCGCGAGTCGCCGTAGCCGCCGGCGTCGGCCAGGCCGGTGTGCAGCCGGTCGGTCATGGTGTAGCCCATGCCGCACGGCGTGCTCGCGGTGACGTTCCACGGGCATTCGTAGTCGCCGGCCAGCTCCCACATCATCACGCCGCCCGCGCCCTTGTCCTTGACGTAGCCGGTGATGGCGTCCAGGCCCTGGTGGTCCTCGGTGGACAGGAACGTCTGCTTGGCCTGGTTCCACAGCCACGAGGTCCTGGTGGTCTCGTCCCAGTGGCGGGTGTACGTGCCGGTCAGCTGGTCGTCGGGGTCGGTGGGGCTGAGGCCGACGTTCGGGGCGTACGCGGGCCGGATGTTGCGCTCCAGGTTCTTGGCGTGCCACATCGGGTTGAATCCGGCGCCCAGCTCGTTGCCCGGCCCGTCCACGTCGTGCCAGATGTTGTCGATTCCCTTGGCGCCCTCACCGCACGGCCGGGAGATACCGGTACCGGGCTCGCACGGCTCCGACGACACCGAGGTGCCCCACATGCCGTGGTTCCCGCCGGTCACGCCGGTCCAGCCGCGGGTGTAGTACGGCACGCCGATGTTGATCCGGCCCGCCTGCATCGCACCGCGCAGGTAGTTGAACGCCCAGTCGGTGTTGAAGTAGCCGATCTGCTGATATTCGGGGGTGTTGTAGAGGTCGGACAGCTCGGGGTCGTTCCCGTCGTCGTACAGCGGCGCGTTGGGGCCGACCACGTTGTTCCAGGTGCCGTGGAAGTCGTACGCCATCAGGTTGGTGAAGTCCTGGTAGCGCAGCGCCTTCTGGTTCTCCATCCCGCGCACCACGTACCCCGACGCCGAGGCCGCCGAGGTCAGCAGGTAGTACCGGTCGTCGCCGGCGCCGGCCTGGTCGAGCTTCTCGCGCAGCGTCTTCATCAGCGCGGCGTAGGCGTTGGGCAGCCCGGCGCGGCGCGGGGCGGCGGTGCCCCAGTCGTTGGGGTTGCCCCCGTCCGCCAGCGAGGTCGGGTACTCGAAGTCGATGTCCACGCCGTCGAAGCGGTAGGTCCGCAGGAAGTCCACCGCCGAGTCGGCGAAGGTGTTGATGCCGGCCTGGTTGACCGAGCCGTCGGCGTTGGTGGTCATCGCGTAGAACCCGCCGGTCTCGGCCCAGCCGCCCACCGAGATCAGCGTCTTCACCCGCGGATGCAGCTTCTTGTACTTGGCCAGCAGGTTGAAGTGGCCCTTGAAGGTGAACTCCGGGTCCATCTCCGCGCCCGCCACGCCGGGCCATTCCATCCCGGTCGCCGGGTTGGACGCGTCGTTCGCGCCGACCGAGATCTGGTTGTTCTGCACGTTGGCGAACGCGTAGTTGATGTGCGTCAGCTTCGACCACGGGATGTTCGGCACCAGATAGCGGGGCCCGTTGCCTCCGGTCCGCCAGCTGCTGAAGTAGCCGACGACGCGCCGGGTACGGCCCTGGCCCAGCCACTCACGGCCGTCGCCCTGGTAGACCTTGCAGTACTGCGCGGCGACCCCGGCGGTCCGGACCATCCCGTCCGGCCGGCAGGCGGAGTGGTCGGCCGGCACCCCCGGGCGCGGGCCGCCGTCGTCACCGCCCGGGTGCTCCTCACGCGGTTCGCCCACGCCGCCGTTGGTGGAGTGGTCGAGGCCGCGCGGATTCCGCTCGATGATCTCGTCGACGATGGCCCTGCCCGGGAAGTCCATCATCATGACCCCGGTCCGCTTGATCGCCGGGGTGTCGCATGTGTTGTTCTGGCCGGTCAAGCACCGCAGGACGAACTCGTTGACACCGAGCTCCAGGGACCAGCCCGCCGCGACGGTGATCGGCCACGCCCCCGCGCTGGAGCCGTTGGTCCAGTTGTAGTACATCTTGCCGGCGTTGGGCTGATTGGCGTCGCGGCAGTCGGCGGTCTGGTTGGTCCGCTCCAGCTGCCACTTCACCAGGTTCCGCTTCATCGGGATCTGGCCGATGGTGTCCAGGCCGTAGTCGTTCTGCACGTAGCAGTTGGGCTGGCCGTCGTCGGCGGGCCAGCGCTCGTAGTTGAGCTGCTCGAGGCCCTTGCCTCCGTAGTTGCCGCCGCCCACGCCGGCGAAGTTCACCAGGACCACCTTGCCGCGGACGGCGCTCAGCGTCGGCACGGCCGCCTCGCCGAAGGCGGAGGGCTGCCAGAACAGGCTGGTGTGGGCATGGAGGTAGTCGTCCAGGACCTCCCTGCGCCGTTGCTGCTTCATCTCGTTGGTGAACGAGGGCACCATGATCGGGGGTAGACCGGCACCGGGGAAGATCAATTCTCCGGGATCCGTCGGGTCGTCGTCGACACACGAGAAGGTGCTCTCGTCGCACTCGGCCTTCACGTTGAGCAGAATCGTCTCGCTCGGATGCGCCGCCAGGAAGGTGCTCATCTCGCGGATCACGTCGTCGAAGTTGGCGTGCAGATATTGCGCCCCATGATGGACGGCGAACTTGGCGTTGTCGTTCTCGTCGGGCACGATCCTGACCCGGATGTCGATGGCCCGGATGCCGGCGCCCAGCTGGAACGCGAGCGACTTGCCGCCCGGCTGGCCGTTCTGCTCGTGGTTTTCCTGAGTCTCCACCGCGTCGCCGCCGTACACGGCGAGGGTGTCGTGCGTACCGGGGACGGACAATTCGGCCAGGCTCGTGTGCTCGGGCACCTGGGCCATCCAGTCCGGATACTTGTTCGCCTCCAGGCTCTTGATGTGACTGGGCTCCGCGTTGGCTGGGCCGCCCTGCCCGATCACCACGGACATGCTCGTGGCCATGAGCAGGGCGAGGGATAACGAGAGTCTCCTACTGGTGCGCAACCGTCTCTTCCTTCCGATCGAGAGACGCGTCCGCCGGAGATGGGCCCATGAACGCCGCCATGCCACGTGAGACCAGGGCCGGGGATCGATGCGACTGTGGCCGGGCTGTCGCCCATCCGGCGGACCGCGCCGTGCGTGTCCGACGGGGACGAGCGTGACACCGGCCTACCTGCGATCGAATCCGTGACTCCCTAGCCCACCCCCTAGGCGCACCCACGGGCCGGGAGCCCGGTGGACCGCCGAAGCACCGGGGGAAGGTGTGCTCCGAGGACGGGGCGCGCCCGGAAAAGCGCGAAAGCCGGGCTCCCGACGGAGACCGGCCTTGGTGATCGTGATTCCTTGATCCGCTTGCTTGGTTCGAGCAAGGGAGACGTGGTGGGCGATACTGGGATTGAACCAGTGGCCTCTACCGTGTCAAGGTAGCGCTCTCCCACTGAGCTAATCGCCCCGGATGGTGCTGGGTTGAGGTGGAGACGGGATTTGAACCCGTGTACGCGGCTTTGCAGGCCGCTGCCTCGCCTCTCGGCCACTCCACCGGGTCAGGTCCCTGCTTCGGACCTCTCCGAGCGGACGACGGGATTCGAACCCGCGACCCTCACCTTGGCAAGGTGATGCTCTACCAGCTGAGCCACGTCCGCATGACTTTCGCGCGCGACCTTGGGTGGTCCCGGCGAACGAGATGGAACTCTATCGGGTTTTTCGTGGCTGTGCCTAACCGGCGGGAGAACGGAGCGTGATCGGCGTGGTCAGCCGGTTTTCGAGCCGCGGAAGGGGCGGGAGAGGCTGCGCTCCAGGGCGGGGAGGGTGAGGAAGATCTCCAGGATGCGGGTCAGCCGGTGGACCTCGATGCGGTGGAAGGGAGGCCCGTCGGTGCGGGCCAGCAGGAAGGTCAGGGCCAGCGGGGGGAGCGGGGCGGCGATGACGTGGAGGCCGTCGTCCATGGTGGTGGCCTGCGGGCGGGGCGGGGTGACGGCGGGGAACGTGACGTTCTCGGGGGCGCGCCAGCTGCTGTGGACGAGGGTGCGCGGGGGCTTCTCGGTGGCGGCGGCGGCCCAGTCGGCGCTGAACAGGACCGGCAGCGAGTCGATCAGGGTGGCCAGCGCGCGGTCGCCCGCCGTGGTGATGTACTTCAGGACTTCCAGCTCGGGGTAGGTGCCGGGGGCCTCCCGGGTGGCCCAGACGCCCTCGACGTTGATGCCGGGGACGCCTTGCAGGGCGTCCACCAGGGTCTGGCGGGTGGCGGAGTCGGGCCAGTGGACGGTGAGGTCGTCGACGGCGCGGCCCTCGCCGCGTTCGAGCACGGTGAGCTGGATGATGTCGGCGCCCGCGATGCCGAGCACGCGTGTGACCTGGCCGAGCGAGCCCGGCCGGTCGGGGAGGGTGATTCGCAGGCGCAGGAGCATCCACCGGCCTCCGGATGTCTGGATCTTGCCGTCTTCGGCGGCTCGTGATCCCAGGGTAGCCATTCGTGTCCGGCGGGCCGGCGGCGGGTCCCGCAACATTGTGCGGTCACTTTGCGGCAAAGCCTGGTCGTATGAATCGGTTTCGGGAGGCCGGGAAAAGCTGGGAGAGTCGTAGAGAGGCGAGGGGGGCCGAGAGGGTTCGGTAGCACCGGGGGGAGCCGGGGGTGGAGTCCGCGTGGATGGGGTCAGCGGGGTTTGGGCCAGGAGAGAAGTCAGGTTCGGGTTCGGGTAGAAATTACCGAGTGAAGATAGGCACGTTCGAAGTGTGGCCTCCGGTGGTACTCGCACCGATGGCCGGAGTGACCAACACGCCGTTCCGTACATTGTGCCGGGAGCAGGGCGGCGGGCTGTTCGTCTCCGAGATGATCACCAGCCGGGCGCTGGTCGAGCGGAATCCCAAGACCATGGCGATGATCCGCTTCGGGGAGGCGGAGACGCCGCGAAGCCTCCAGCTGTACGGGGTCGACCCGGAGACCGTCGGGAACGCGGTGCGGATCGTCGCCGAGGACGGGCTCGCCGATCACGTCGACCTGAACTTCGGGTGCCCGGTGCCGAAGGTGACGCGGCGCGGCGGCGGGGCCGCGCTGCCGTACAAGCGGGAACTGCTGCGATCCGTGCTGCGGGCGGCCGTGACCAACGCGGGCACGTTGCCGGTCACCATGAAGATGCGCAAGGGGATCGACGACGATCACCTGACGTACCTGGCCGCCGGGCGGATCGCGGTCGAGGAGGGACTGAGCGCGATCACGCTGCACGGGCGCACCGCCGCGCAGAACTACGGCGGGTCCGCCGACTGGGACGCGATCGCGCGGCTCAAGGAGGCGGTGCCGGAGATCCCGGTCCTCGGCAACGGGGACATCTGGACGGCCGGCGACGCGGTGCGGATGATGACGCACACCGGGTGCGACGGCGTGGTGATCGGCCGGGGCTGCCTCGGCCGCCCATGGTTGTTCCGCGACCTGGACGGCGTGTTCAGCGGCGCCCCCGGCTCCGCCGTGCCCACCCTGGGCGAGGTGGCCACGATGATGCGCCGCCACGCCGGCCTGCTGGTCGAGTACTTCGGCCGGGAGGCCCAGGGCCTCCTGGACTTCCGCAAACACGTCGGCTGGTACCTCAAGGGCTTCACGGTCGGCGCCGGCCTGCGCCGCGACCTGGCCACGGTCAGCACCCTGGCCGAACTCGGCGACCACCTGTCCCGTCTCCCCGCCGGCCAGCCCTGGCCGGGCCTCGCCGCCGACGCCCCCCGCGGCACCTCCGCCGGCCGCACCCGCGTCCACCTGCCGGACGGCTGGCTCGACGACCCCGCCGACCGTGCGGTGCCCGTGGACGCCGAACTGGACATCTCCGGCGGCTGACCTCCAAACGGCGAGGCAGCGGCCGGCTCCCACCGGCACCGGACATCTCAGGCGGCCGGCCCGCCCGTGTCTCGCCCGGGTGAGGTCAGAGGCGGTCCAGGGCGGTCACGTGGAGGACGGCGTGGCCTTCCTCGTCGGAGGCGGCGAGGTCCACCTGGGCGGTGATGCCCCAGTCGTGGTCGTCGGCGGGGTCGTCGAGGATCTGGCGGACGCGCCAGAGTTCCTTTTCCTCCTCGATCAGCAGGAGACCGGGGCCGCGGGCGTCCGGGCCGGTGCCGATCTCGTCGTGGTCCTCGTAGTAGGCGGCCAGGGACTCTTCCCAGTCGATGTCGGCCAGGTCGTGGAGATCGTCGTAGCGCTCCAGGGCGGACAACTCGACCAGGCGGAACATGGCGTTGCGGACCAGGACGCGGAAGGCGCGGCGGTTGGCGGTGACGGGCCGGGTGGACTCCTCCAGGGTGGGGCGCTCCGGATCGTCGGTGGGGTTCTGGAGCTTCTCCCACTCGTCGAGGAGGCTGGAGTCGACCTGGCGGACCAGCTCGCCCAGCCACTCGATCAGGTCCTGGAGGTCCTCGGTCTTCAGGTGGTCGGGGACGGTGCGGCTGAGGGTGCGGTAGGCGTCGGCCAGGTAGCGCAGGACGGTGCCCTCGGACCTGGCCAGCTCGTAGTGCGCCACGTACTCGCCGAAGGTCATCGCGCGTTCGTACATGTCGCGGACGACCGACTTGGGGCTCACCGCGTGGTCGCCCACCCAGGGGTGGCCCCGGCGGTAGGTCTCGTAGGCGCCGAAGAGCAGGTCCTGCAGGGGCATGGGGTAGGTGACGTCGGTGAGCAGCTCCATCCGCTCCTCGTACTCGACGCCGTCGGCCTTCATCTGGGCCACGGCCTCGCCGCGGGCCTTGTTGAGCTGGGAGTGCAGGATCTGGCGCGGGTCGTCCAGGGTGCACTCGACGATGGACACGATGTCCAGCGGATAGGACGGCGACTCGGCGTCCAGCAGCTCGAAGGCGGCCAGGGCGAACGTCGACAGCGCCTGGTTGAGGGCGAAGTCCTCCTGGAGGTCGACGGTGAGGCGGGCCCGCCTGCCCTGGTCGTCCGGCTCGCGCAGCGTCTCGACGACCCCGCCGGCCAGCAGGGAGCGGTAGATCGCGATGGCGTGGCTGATGTGGCGGCGCTGGGCCCTGCGGTCCTCGTGGTTGTCGGTGAGCAACTGCTTCATCGCCGCGTAGCAGTCCCCGGGCCGGTTGATCACCGCGAGCAGCATGGCGTTGCTGACCTTGAACCGCGACGTCAGCGGCTCGGGCTCGGCCTTCTGCAGCCGCTCGAAGGTCTCCTCGCTCCAGATGACGAACCCCTCGGGCGCCTTCTTGCGCACCACCCGCCGCCGCTTCTTC
Source organism: Sphaerisporangium aureirubrum (assembly GCF_042658925.1). Lineage (NCBI taxonomy): Bacteria > Bacillati > Actinomycetota > Actinomycetes > Streptosporangiales > Streptosporangiaceae > Sphaerisporangium > Sphaerisporangium aureirubrum. The sequence continues at coordinate 98,453 of NZ_JBHSRF010000011.1, read as the reverse complement.
GGATCGTCTCCCGCCTTGGCCAGGGCCTTCTCGTTCTCGACGACGTGGTCGGGCGCCTGGCACACGACGTATCCGAGGGTGTCGAAGCCGGCCCGCCCGGCGCGCCCGGCGATCTGGTGGAACTCGCGGGCCCGCAGCAGCCGCACGCGGTTGCCGTCGTACTTGCTGAGCGCGGTGAACAGCACCGTGCGGATCGGCACGTTCACCCCGACGCCGAGCGTGTCGGTGCCGCAGATGACCTTGAGCAGCCCGGCCTGGGCGAGGCGCTCGACCAGCCGCCGGTACTTGGGCAGCATGCCCGCGTGGTGCACGCCGATGCCGTGCCGCACCAGCCGCGACAGCGCCCGGCCGAACTTGGTGGTGAACCGGAAGTGGCCGATCAGCGCGGCGATGGCCTCCTTCTCGGCCTTGGTGGACATGTTGACGCTCATCAGCGCCTGCGCCCGCTCCATGGCCGCCGCCTGCGTGAAGTGCACGACGTACACCGGGGCGGACTGGGTGGACAACAGCTCTTCCAGCGTCTCGTGCAGCGGGGTGAGCCGGTAGCTGTAGTACAGCGGCACCGGGCGGGTCGCCGAGCGGACCACCGCCGTCTCACGGCCGGTGCGCCGCTTCAGGTCGGCCTCGAACCGCGTCACGTCGCCCAGCGTGGCCGACATCAGGATGAACTGCGCCTGCGGCAGCTCCAGCAGCGGCACCTGCCAGGCCCACCCGCGGTCGGGCTCGGCGTAGAAGTGGAACTCGTCCATCACGACCTGGCCGACGTCCGCCCTGGAGCCGTCGCGCAGCGCGATGTACGCGAGGATCTCGGCGGTGCAGCAGATGATCGGCGCGGTCGGGTTGACCGCCGCGTCGCCGGTCATCATGCCGACGTTCTCGGTGCCGAACATCGCGCACAGGTCGAAGAACTTCTCCGACACCAGGGCCTTGATCGGCGCGGTGTAGAACGTGCGCCTGCCCTCGGCCAGCGCCGCGAAGTGGGCACCCGCCGCGACCAGGCTCTTGCCCGACCCGGTGGGCGTGGCGAGGATCACGTTGTTCCCCGAGACGACCTCGATCAGCGCCTCCTCCTGCGCCGGGTACAGCGTGAGGCCGCGCCCGGTGTTCCAGTCGGAGAACGCCTCGAACAGCGCGTCGGGGTCGGGGCTCTGCGGAAGGTGCTGGAGGAGGCTCACACCGTCCATACTGCCGAAGTCCGCGCCATGGTCCAGCCACCCTGTGGACGACGGGCCGTCAGGCGGGCCCGGGAACGTACACGGGGGCGGACCCCGCCGCGGCCGTCTCCCGCAGGCGCCGCAGCGCCGCCATGGACGGCGAACCGGGCTCCACGGTGTACACCACGAGCCGCTGGTCCCGGTCGGGGACGTCCAGGACCTGGCACACCACGTCCACCGGCCCGACCACGGGGTGCTCCAGCCGTTTGGGCTGGTCGCGCCGCACCGCCACCTCGTGCGCGGCCCACAGCCGCGCGAAGTCGGGGCTCAGCGCCAGCATCTCGGCCACCAGGTCCTTGATCCCCCGGTCGCCCGGGTACCGGGCGGCGGCGGCCCGCAGGTCGGCGACGCACAGCCGGGCGAAACGGCTGCTCAGCTCGCTGCTCATGTGCTCGGGCAGGCCGGGGTGGGTGAACACCCACCGCACCACGTTGCGGTGGCCGACCGGCACCGACTCCAGCCCGCACATCAGGGCCGACGCCATCGTGTTCCACGCGAGGATCTCGTACCGAGCGTCCACGACGTACGCCGGCACCTCCTCCATCTGGGAGAGCAGCCGCAGGATGCCGGGCGGCACGTCCTGGCGCGGGCCCGCCGAGGGCTGCACCGGCGCCTCGCAGGCCAGGTTGAACAGGTGCGCGCGCTCGTCGCCGGTGAGCATGAGCGCCCGGGACAGGGCCTGCAGCACCTGCCGCGACGGATGCGGCCCCCTGGCCTGTTCGAGCCGGATGTAGTAGTCGACCGACATCCCCGCCAGCTGGGCGACCTCCTGCCGCCGCAGCCCCGGGGTGCGCCGCGGGCCGCCGCCGGGCAGCCCGACGTCGTGCGGCAGCACCTTGGACCGGCGGTCGCGCAGGAACTCGGCGAGGTCGTTGCGGTTCATGTACCCCAGCATGACCCCTGACCGGCCCGCGTGGGTGGTACCACCGATCCCACCCGGCGCGAGGAGGGACCGCCGGTACCAGGCCCGGGAGGTCTCTCCCGCCCCGCCGCGCCGCGCCGGAAGGTGGTCCCCATGACCAACGCATTGATCACCGGAGCGAACAAGGGCATCGGCTTTGAGATCGCCCGGGAACTGCAGGAACGGGGCGTCACGGTGCTGATCGGGGCCCGCGACGAGGAACGGGGCCGTGTGGCGGCGGAGAAGCTGGGTGCGCGGTCCGTCCGGCTGGACGTCACCTCGGAGGACTCGGTGAAGGCCGCGGCCGCCTTTGTCGAGGAGGAGTACGGCTCGCTGGACATCCTGGTGAACAACGCCGGCATCATCGTCCACCAGGACGACCACCTGCCGAGCGGCACCCCGCTTGAGATGATGCGCGCCACGTACGAGACCAACGTGTTCGGCGTGGTGGCGGTCACCAACGCCATGCTGCCGCTGTTGCGCCGGGCCCCGGCCGCGCGGATCGTCAACATGTCCAGCGGCCTCGGCTCCCTCACCCTGGGCTCCGACCCGTCCGTCCCCTTCTACGACCTCAACCTGCTCACGTACAACTCGTCCAAGGCCGCCCTCAACATGGTCACGCTGTCCTACGCCAAGGAGCTGCGCGACACCCCCATCAAGGTCAACGCCGCCGACCCCGGCTACTGCGCCACCGACATGAACGACCACACGGGCTACCGCACGGCCACCCAGGGCGCCGCGATCGCGGTACGGCTGGCGCTGCTCCCCGAGGACGGGCCCACCGGCGCGTACATGGACGACGAGGGCGTCGTCCCCTGGTAGGCGAGGCTCAGAGCCCGAGGTCGTCCAGCTCCTTGAGCAGGGCGGCCCGGGACGGGTCGGCGGCGGGGACGGGCCCGCGGGCGCCCTCGCCGATGCCCTTGGCGGCGGGCCGGGCGACCGCGCGGGGGCCGGTCGCCGCCCGGGGGCGCCGCTCCCGGAACAGCCAGCCGCCGAGGATGCCTCCGGCGAAGCCGAACAGGTGCCCCTGCCAGCTGAACGCGTCCGAGGGGAGCAGGCCGGTGAACTGGTAGGCGAAGCACAGCGCCATCACCAGCCCGACCACGATGTCGATGCGGTGCCGGTCGAAGACGCCGCGGACCAGGATGTAGCCGAAGTACCCGAAGACCACGCCGCTGGCGCCCGCCGTCACGCTGCCCGGCCCGGCGACGAACCAGACGCCGAGGCCGCTGGTGACCCCGATCAGCGCGGTCACGCCGAGGAACCTGACCACTCCGCGGTAGGCGGCCAGGAAGCCGAACACGAACAGGGGCCCGGAGTTGCCCTCGATGTGCGCCCAGCTCCAGTGCAGGAACGGGGCCGTCACGACGCCCGGCAGGCGCGCGGGGTCACGGGCGACGATGCCGAACGACTGGCTGAGCAGGTAGCCCGACAGGGCGTTGGCGATCTGGACGACCCAGATGAAGGCCAGGAAGCCGACCATGACCCAGAACGCCTTCCGGGCCTCGGCGATCATGATCTCGGCCGTGCGGCCGTCCTCGCCGCCCATGGTGCCTCCCTGGCCGCCCCGTGCGCTGGAACCCGCCGTTCCCGGGCGGCCGGGAGTTCGCGCCCGCCCCTCCCGGCGCCATTGTGGCAAATCCCAGGGGGGCGGGCCACCGCCTCCGGGTCAGGAACCGGCGGGCGAGAGGACGACGACCGGGATGGGCCGATCGGTCTTGGTCTGGTAGTCGTCGTACGCCGGCCAGGTCGCCGCCATCAGCTTCCAGAGTTCCGGCTTCTCCTCGGCGGTGGCGGTGTGGGCGTCGGCGCGGAACTTCTCGCCCATGACCTGCACCTCGACCTTGGGGTCCGCCACCAGGTTGTGGTACCAGTGCGGCGAGTCGGGCGCGCCGCCCTTGGACGCCACGATGACGTAGTCGTCGCCGTGCCGCTGGTAGATCAGCGGGGTGGTGATCGACCGCCCGGACTTGCGGCCGGTGGTCGTGAGGAGCAGGACCGTGGTGCCCTGCCACTCGTGACCCTCACGGCCGTCGGTCGCCTGGTACCTGTCGACGTGCTCTTGTCCGAAAAGCATAGATGCCATCACTTCCCTCTCCCGGATATGAACTCGCTTCACGACTGCCCGACAAGACCCAACCCGAACCGGCCCGCGATCATTCCGCGAGATCGGGTAGGTCTCCCGGTGGGGGTGGTGGTGAGATGGCCCTTTGCCTGGTGACCGGCGCGACCGGCTACATCGGCGGGCGCCTGGTGCCCGAACTGCTGAAGGCGGGCCACCAGGTGCGCTGCATGGCGCGCTCGACGGGCCCGCTGCGCGACCAGGCGTGGCGGGACCGGGTGGAGGTCGCCGAGGCGGACGCCACCTCGCCCGCCGCCACCCGGGCGGCGCTGGAGGGCGTCGACGTCGCGTACTACCTGATCCACACCATGGCCGCGGGCCGCGACTTCGCCGAACGCGACCGCCGCGCCGCCCGCACGTTCGCCGCGGCGGCGAAGGAGGCGGGGGTGCGCCGCATCGTCTACCTCGGCGGCCTCACCCCGCCGGACCGCCCGGCCCGGCCCGGACGGCCCGGACGGCCGGATGGGGCGCCGGGGGAGGCGCGGGGATTGTCCGCGCACATGCGGTCGCGGGCGGAGGTGGAGCGGATCCTGCTCGGGTCCGGGGTGCCGACGGTCGCGTTGCGGGCGTCGATGATCATCGGGTCGGGGTCGGTGTCGTTCGAGATGCTGCGTCACCTCACCGAGCGGCTGCCCGCGATGACGACGCCCCGCTGGGTCGCCACCCGCACCCAGCCGATCGCCATCAGGGACGTGCTGCGCTACCTCGTCGGCGTCCTTCCCGTGCCGCCCGAGGTGAACCGCGGGTTCGACATCGGCGGCCCGGACGTGCTGACGTACGCCGACATGATGCGGGGCTACGCCGCGGTGGCCGGGCTGCCCGCCCGCCTGATCATCCCGGTGCCGCTGCTGACCCCCCGCCTGTCCAGCCTGTGGGTGGGCCTGGTGACCCCCGTGCCCGTCGGGGTGGCCCGCCCGCTGGTGGAGTCGCTGAGCGAGGAGGCGGTCTGCGACGAGCACGACATCGCCCGGTACGTCCCCGATCCGCCCGGCGGCCTGATCGGCTTCCCCCAGGCCGTGCGGCTCGCGCTGCACCGCATCAAGGAGGCCGACGTGGTGACCCGCTGGTCGTCCGCCTCCACCCCGGGCGCGCCGAGCGACCCGCTGCCCACCGACCCGGGCTGGGCGGGCGGCAGCCTGTACGTCGACGAGCGCTCGGCGCCGGTGGACGCGCCCCCCGAGGCGCTGTGGCGGGTCATCGAGGGCATCGGCGGCGAGCACGGCTGGTACTCCCTCTCGATGGCCTGGGAGGCCCGCGGGCTGCTCGACCGCTTCGCGGGCGGGGTGGGCCTGCGCAGGGGACGCCGCGACCCCGCGCGCCTGCGGGTGGGCGACGCGCTGGACTTCTGGCGCGTGGAGGAGATCGAGCCGGGCCGCCTGGTGCGGCTGCGCGCCGAGATGCGCCTGCCGGGCCTCGCCTGGCTGGAGCTGACCTGCCGCCGCGACGGGGACCGCACGGTGTACGGCCAGCGGGCGATCTTCCACCCGCGCGGGCTGCTCGGCCACCTCTACTGGTGGGGCGTGTACCCCCTGCACGGACTGATCTTCGGCAGCATGACGCGCAACGTGGCCCGGGCGGCGGTGGCTCTGGACCGGGACCCCGCGGCGGGTGAGCGGAGCTGAAACTTTCAGGATTTGCGCAGGTCAATCACCTGGTCAGAGGTGAATGAGCGGCCGCGGAGCCCTGGAGGCCCTGGGCGGCCACTGTGGGAGCGTCCTACTGTCGCGATTACTGGGAGCGCTCCCACCGCCTTCGTCCCCCCGGAGTCGAAATGAAACGTCATGCACTGAGAGCCCTGCTGGCCTTCGTGGCGGCCCTGGGCTCGGTCCTCCTGTCGGTGGTGATCGCCGGCCCCTCCCGAGCCGACACGCTCGTCTGCGAGAAGTTCGGCGGCACCACCATCAACGGCGGCCGCTATGTCGTCATCAACAACAACTGGGGTGACGACACCCGGCAGTGCATCAACGTCACCACCACCGGCTTCACGATCACCGAGGCGAGCCACAACAAGCCGCAGAACGGCGCTCCCGGGTCCTACCCGGCGGTCTACGCCGGCTGTCACTACGCCAACTGCAGCAGCGGCAGCAGCCTGCCCATGCGGGTGACCGACAGCCGCTTCTCGTCCATCAGGACCAGCGTCAGCATGACCTACCCGTCGTCCGCCGGGGTGTACGACGCCGCCTACGACCTCTGGTTCGACCCGACGGCGCGTACGGACGGGCAGAACACCGGCGCCGAGGTGATGATCTGGCTGAACCACACAGGGCAGGTTCAGCCGGTCGGCTCGCGGGTCGGCACGGTGAACCTCGCCGGGGCCACCTGGGACGTGTGGTTCGGCAACTCCGGGTGGAACGTCATCTCCTACGTGCGCACCACGTCGACCACGTCCATCGACTTCAACGTGTCGACCTTCTGGAACGACGTGGTGAGCCGCGGCTACGGGCAGACCTCCTGGTACATGACCAGCGTGCAGGCGGGCTTCGAGCCCTGGGTCGGCGGCACCGGCCTGGCCGTGAACAACTTCTCCTACAGCGTCGGCACCGGCGGCGGCGACACCAGCCCGCCGACCGCGCCGTCCAACCTGCGCTCCTCCAACGTGACCTCCAGCGGGGTGACCCTGGCGTGGAACGCCTCCAGCGACAACGTCGGCGTCACCGGCTACGACGTGTTCCGGGGGACCACGATGGTCGGCACGGCGAGCGGCACGACGTTCAACGTGACGGGCCTGTCGGCGTCCACGACGTACTCGTTCACGGTGCGGGCCAGGGACGCGGCGGGCAACACCTCCTCGGCGTCCAACGCGGTCTCGGTGACCACGACCGGCGGCGGCGGTGGCGACACCAGCCCGCCGACCGCGCCGTCCAACCTGCGCTCCTCCAACGTGACCTCCAGCGGGGTGACCCTGGCGTGGAACGCCTCCAGCGACAACGTCGGCGTCACCGGCTACGACGTGGTGCAGGGCTCCACGGTGGTCGGCACGGCGAGCGGCACGACGTTCAACGTGACGGGCCTGTCGGCGTCCACGACGTACTCGTTCACGGTGCGGGCCAGGGACGCGGCGGGCAACACCTCCTCGGCGTCCAACGCGGTCTCGGTGACCACGACCGGCGGCGGTGGCGGCGGCGGCTCGTGCCGGGTCGGCTACTCGGTGAACCAGTGGAACAACGGGTTCACCGCCACGGTGACCGTCACCAACACCGGCACGGCCGCGGTGAACGGCTGGACGCTCACCTTCACCTTCCCCGGCAACCAGCGGGTCACCTCCGCCTGGAGCGCCACGGTGACCCAGAACGGTAGCGCCGTCTCGGCCGCGAGCATGAGCTACAACGGCACGATCGCCCCGGGCGCCAACACCTCGTTCGGCTTCCAGGGCAGCTACAGCGGCACCAACACCGCGCCTTCGTCCTTCTCCCTCAACGGGGCGGCCTGCTCGGTGGCGTGATCCCACCGCGGGCACGGGCCGGGTACGGGCTGCCGTACCCGGCCCCTTTTCTTTCCTGATTTTTGGTATCAGTACCGGAAATGGCGTTAAGTAGACGGACGAATACCGCCTGAGGGACACTGTCGCGATCAACTACTCGATCCCGACAAGGAACTATGTATGACCGCGACTCGGATGACCGCGACGGACCCGGCGCCCTTCCACCTGCGCAGGAACACCCGCGACCTCGCCCGGGCGGTCCAGACCCTCTCCGGAGTCCTCCCCGCCCGGGCTCTGAAGGAAGTCCTCGCCAAGGCCAACCGCACCGCGGTCCGCAAGGGCAGCACGGCCGCGTTCGGCACGATGAACCCGCGGCCGGCGGACTGGTACTGCTTCAACGCCGGCGACAACGACACCGTCGAGTGGTACCCCCAGGGGCTCGCGTCCAGCTCGGAGGCCGGGCTGCCCGGCGCGGGGGCGCTGGCCGTCACCTGGTACTGGAAACCGGTCGGCGCGCCCGGTGAGCGGGGCATCCGGATCACGTTCCTGGACACCACGACGTCCAAGTACCGGCACGTGCTGCTGGTGTCGCCCAAGGGCGACACCTACTCCCCGATCAACATCCACGCGGGCGGCGTCGCCTGGTACGGCGACCTGATCTACGTGCCCGACACCGCGCGCGGGCTGCGGGTGTTCGACACCCGCCACATCTACGAGGTGGGCGGGGACGAGGACAAGGTCGGCCTGCAGGGGGGCGAGTACCACGCCTACGGCTACCGCTACATCATGCCGCAGGTCGACGCCTGGACCCTCGCGGCCCCCGCCGCGTCCGCGCGGTTCTCCTTCGCCGCCGTCGACCGCACCACCACCCCGCACCGCCTGGTCGGCGGGGAGTACGTCAGCGCCGAGGAGGCGCCGCAGCGCGCGGGCCGGGTGGCCCGCTGGGACCTGGCCGAGGACGGCACGCTGGAGGCCGGCGCCGGCGGCGTGGCGCCCGCGGTGGACGCGTTCACCATGCCCGCCGCCAAGATCCAGGGCGGCCTGTGCCACCAGGGCCGCTGGTACCTCAGCCAGGCCGGCACCTCCCGCACCAACGGCGTCCTGCTGACCGCCAAGCCGGGCGAGGCCCCGGTGAGCAAGAAGTGGCCGGTCGGCCCGGAGGACCTCACCTGCTGGAGCGAGCGCGGCCAGCTGTGGAGCGTCACGGAGTTCGCCGGCCGCCGCGTGGTGTTCGCCGTCCCCCTGTGACCTGGACGGCCGTCATCGGGTGATGCGGGGACGGGCGTCATCGGGTGATGCGGGACAGCCGTCGCCGGGTGGATCGGGGACGGCCGTCGCGGGGTGGGCCGGGTGGCGGGCGTGCCGTGCCGTCGCGGCCCCCGGCCGCGCTTGCAGGTCTCTTGCGTGGGCTTGCGTCCGCTTGCAGGGGCGGGCGTCAAGCGGGTGTCAATGGATGTGCAGGTGACGGGCTCTATCACTGAGTGTGCAAGGCCCCCCGGCGAGATGACCGGGCCGGGAAGCACCTCACCTCACGGAGAACAATCATGAAGCGCACCCTGCTCGGTCTCGCCGCCGCCACCCTCGCCGGCCTCGCCGTCACCGTCCCCGCCACCGCCGCCTCCGCCTCCGCCGGCGGGGACTACGGCCCCGACACCTGCCTGGAGGGTTACGTCTGGCGCGAGGCCCGCCCCGCCGACCACGTCTGCGTCACCCCGGGCGTCCGCGACCGGACCCGCGCCGAGAACGCCTCCGCGGCGGCCAAGTGGGTCTCCGGCGCCTTCGGCCCGCACACCTGCGCCACCGGGTACGTGTGGCGTGAGGCCTTCAGCGGCGACGACGTCTGCGTCACCCCGGCGGTCCGCACCCAGGTCCGCTCGGACAACACCCGCGCCGCCGACCGCAAGGTCTCCGCCCGCCTGTGGATCAACCGCTACACCGTCCCGCCCACCGACAACGGCGACGGCACCTCCACCACCACCTCGACCGACGACATCCCCCGGATCAAGCTCAGCGGGGACCACTACAACTTCGGCCAGGTCAAGCTGTACATCCGGCTCAACACCGGCCGCACGCTCTGGCAGGGCACCGTGAACGCCACCGCGCACAGCGGCTTCGCGGGCGGCAGCTTCGGCAAGAAGACCGGCGTCTTCGACTGCGCCGCCGCCGGCCGGCCCAGCAACGGCTACGCCCAGGCGTACGACGTCATCTCCGGCCGCTGGTCCCCGCGCGTTCCGCTGCGCGTCGGCTGCGCCGTCCTGTAGCACCCCCGGACCGCGCCGGACGGCACCCCCGGCGCGGTCTCAGGGCCTACCCTGACTCGTCCCTGAACCCTGCGGCCGGACGCCCCACACGGGGCTCCGGCCGCTTACCGTCATGGGCATGGGACGCATACTTCTCCTCGTCGCGGCGGTCATCGCCGGTTTCTTCATCCTCGGCTCGCTCATCGGCTTCATCGCCGGTGTCCTCAAGTGGGCCCTCATCATCGGCGTCGTCGTCGTGGCGGTGACGATGCTCTCCAAGATCCTCCGCTCCTCGCGGGCCCGCTGACCGGACCCGCCGCCGTCACGGCGAGCGGCGGGGCCGGGGGCGGGACTCGGCGATGAATTCGTTCACCGCGTCACGGGTGACGCGCAGCGCCTCGTTGGACAGCTCCGAGGTCCGCTGCGCGACGCCCACGAACACGTAGTCGACGAGCAGCAGCTGGCTGATCCGGCTCGCCAGGGCGCCGGGCCGGAACGCGGTCTCCCGCCCCGCGGAGATCAGCACATAGGTGCACAGCTCCGCCAGGGCCGAGCGGGGATTGTTGGTGATGGCCACGGTCGTGGCGCCGGTCCGGTGGGCCCGGCGCATCGGCTCCAGCACGTCGGGCGTCTCGCCGGTGCGGCTCACGCCCACCGCCACGTCACCGGGGCGCAGCAGGACGGCGCTGGTCAGCGCGAGGTGGGCATCGGTGAACGCGTGCGACGACAGGCCGATGCGCATCAGCTTCTGCGCCATGTCGGTCGCGACCAGGCCGGACGCCGCGACGCCGTACACGTCGACCCTGCGGGCGGCGGTGACGGCGTCCACCACCTCGCCGAGCCGCTCGGGGGTCAGCTGCGCGGCGGTGTCCTCGATCGCCTGCGCCTCGGCCCGGGTGACCTTGGCGATCACGTCGCACAACGGGTCGTCGGGGGCCAGGTCGCCGGGGACGAGACGGTCCGGGCCCTGGCGGGTCGCCGCCGCCGCTGCCGCCGCGGCTGCCAGCGCCAGGCGGAGCTGGGCGTACCCGGAGAACCCCAGCACCCGGGCGGTGCGCACGATCGTCGCCTCGCTGACCGTCGAGGTTGCGCTGAGCTCGGTGATGGTGCTGCCGGCGACGGTGGCCGGGTCGTCGAGGATCATCTGCCCGATGATCCGCGCGGACGGGGTGAGCGAGGGGAGCACGGCCCGCACCCGGGCGACCAGGTTCTCGGGGGTCGAGCGCTGCGGGTCGATCATGGGGGTTCCTCTTCTGTTACCGACACATTACTCAATCATGGGGGGTTCACCCCATGGCAGCGTGGTCAGGACCCGGTGAGCCACTCGGCGGCGGCCAGCGCCGACACCCGGGAGTCGCCGTGGGTGGCCAGGTGGACGGCGCCGGAGGCCGGGCCGGGCAGGCCCGTCTCGATCACGACGGCGTCGGGGCGGCGGCGCAGCGCCTCGGCCAGCACGTCCCGCATCCAGCCGTGACGGTGCGCGTCGTGCGTCACGACCACCACGGGCCGGTCCCGCGGCAGCTCGGGCATCTCGTGCGCCTCGGGGACGAGCACCACGATCCGCGTGCCCGGCAGCCGCGCCGCGATCGCCTCGTCCGGGCCGTACGGCACCGTGTCGTCGATCGCCTGGTGCGGCCGGGCGGTCATCCGCACCACCACCGGCGGGCGGGCGAGCACGGGCCGCGGCGGGGAGCCCGGCGTGATCCGCAGCGCCCGCCGCGCGGTGTCCAGACCGAGCCGCGACACCCCGTGGACGGGATCAAGGTCTGCCACGTCCAGGCCGCCCGTGGGGTGCGCCGCGCTCAGACGGCCCGTGTCACCCGCCCCGAGCCTGGTGTGCGCCCCGTCCAGGCGGCCGATGACGATCGCCGCGTCCCGGCGGCCGGTGCCGTCCGTCCCGTCTCGGTGGCCGGTGCCGTCCGTCCTGTCCCGGTGGCCCGTGCCGTCCGTCCCGTCCTGGCGGTTCGCCCGGCGGGACGCCTCGGCCTGCCATCGGGCGAGGGCGCGGACGCGGGAGGCCGCCTCGGCGAGGCGTTCCTCGGGGAGGTCGCCCTCGTGGACGGCGCGGACGATGCCGTCGCGCAGGGCCGTCACGGTCTCGCCGCCGGGGGAGGTGATGCCCGCGCAGACGGCGTCGGCGCCGGCGGCCAGGGCGAGCACCGCGATGCGCTCCGGGGGGTGCAGGGCGGCCACGGCCCGCATCTCGATGGCGTCCGTCACCACCATGCCGGTGAAGCCGAGCTCCTCGCGCAGCAGGCCGGTCAGCACCCGGCGGCTGAGTGAGGCGGGCAGCTCGGGGTCCAGGGACGGGATCAGCAGGTGGCCGCACATGACGGCTCGCACCCCGGCGGCCACGGCGGCGCGGAACGGCGGCAGGTCCCGGCGCTCCAGCAGGTCGCGGGAGGCGTGCACGGTCGGCAGGGCCAGGTGCGAGTCGGTCAGCGTGTCGCCGTGGCCGGGGAAGTGCTTGGCGCAGGCGGCGACCCCGGCGCCCTGGATCCCCCGGACCCAGGCGGCCGTGTGGCGGGCGACCAGGTCCGCCGAGGCGCCGAAGGAGCGGATGCCGATCACCGGGTTGCCGGGGTCGGCGTTGACGTCGGCGTCCGGCGCGTAGTCCAGGGTGACCCCGGCCGCGGCCAGCATGCGCCCTATCTCGGCCGCGGTGCGCTCGGTGCGATCCTCCTCGTCGACCGCGCCGAGCGCGGCGTTCCCCGGCCACGAGCTGCCGATGGCGGCCTCCAGGCGGGTGACGGAGCCGCCCTCCTCGTCCACCGCGACGATCAGGTCGGGCTGCTCGGCGCGCAGCCTGGCCACCAGGGCGGTGCCGTCCCCCGACATGTTGCGGGCGAACAGCACCACCCCGCCCAGGCCCTCCGCCAGCCGGCGGAGCAGCCACGCGGGCGCCGTGGTCCCGTCGAACCCGGGCTGGAGCACCGTGGCGGCGAGACGGTCGAGGTCGGGACTGTGCGGCATACCTGGCTTTCCGTGTGGGTTTTTACCTGGCCGGTGCGGCGGCCGGGTCCGATGGTGCCGGTGGTGCGGGCGGCCACCGCTGGGACATGAAGTCATGTGCCATCGTGCGTATCTTCTATGTAGATTTCCTTCTTTCGCCCCCCGGAAAGGTCACAGCCTGATGACGATTTTCTTCAGGTACTGCGATCAATCGGAAGGTTTCCGTCATGTCCGGGAGTGACTCACCCCTCGCGTACCTCGACCGCCGGGCCGTGCTCGGCGGGCTCCTCGCCGCCGCGATCGCCCCCCTCGCGTCCCTGCTGCCGAAGGTGACCCCTCCGGGTGCCGTACCCACCGCCGAGGCGGAGCGGCGGATGCGCGGCATGTGGATCTCGTCGGTGCTGAACTCCAACTGGCCCTCCCGCCCCGGGCTGCCCGCCGCCGTCCAGCGCGACGAGTTCACCTCCTGGATGGACCTCGCGGTCTCACTCAAGCTCAACTCGGTGTTCGTCCAGGTCAGGCCCACCGCGGACGCGTTCTGGCCCTCGCCGTACGAGCCGTGGTCGGAGTACCTCACCGGGGTGCAGGGCCGCGACCCCGGCTACGACCCGCTGGCATTCATGGTGAAGACCGCCCACGAGCGCGGGCTCGCCTTCCACGCGTGGTTCAACCCGTACCGGGTGTCCATGCGGCGCGACCCCGCGCGGCTCGTCCCGGGACACCCGCTGCGCCGCGAGCCGTCCTGGGGCGTCGCCTACGGGGACGGGCTGTACTACAACCCCGGCATGCCCGAGGTCCGCGCCTTCGTCCAGGACGCCATCATGGACGCCGTCACGCGGTACGACGTGGACGGCCTGCACTTCGACGACTACTTCTACCCCTACCCCGTGGCGGGGCAGGAGTTCGACGACGCCCGCGCCTACGCCGAGCACGGCGAGGACTTCCCCGACCGGGCCGCCTGGCGCCGCCACAACGTGGACCGCCTCATCGAGGAGCTCGCCCACCGCGTCCGCCGCGAGAAGCCCCGCGTGCAGTGGGGCATCAGCCCCTTCGGCATCTGGCGCAACGCCACCACCGACCCCCGGGGCTCCGACACCTCGGGCTCCCAGTCCTACGACGACCAGTACGCCGACACCCGCGGCTGGATCCGCAACGGCTGGCTCGACTACGTCGTCCCCCAGCTCTACTGGAACATCGGCCTCCCCGCCGCCGACTACGCCAAGCTCGTCCCCTGGTGGGCGGAGGCCGTCGAGGGCACCGCCACCGACCTGTGGATCGGCCAGCCCGCCTACCGCTCCGGCGCGCCCGGCGAGCCGTCCGTCTGGCAGAACCCCGCCGAGCTGACCCGCCACCTGGACCTCAACCGCGACTACCCGCGGGTGGATGGCGACGTCTTCTACAGCGCCGCCGACCTGCGCGCCGACCGCCTCGGCGCCGTCTCCACGCTGGTGCGCGACCACTACGCCCGCGCCGCGCTCCCGCCGCGCCCCCTCGCGCTGCGCGCACGACTCGGTGAGATCAGACTCCCGACAGACTGAGGACGAGCCAGGCCGGGAGCGCGCCCGCGGCCACGCCCGCCAGCACCTGCGGCCAGGTGTGGTGGGTGAGGCGGATCCGGGCCCAGCAGACCACGGCGGTGATCACGGCGCCCGTGGTCAGGGCCGGGACCGGGGGGAGGACGTGCGACAGCACGACGACCGTCCCCGCGGTCACGGCGGCGTGGAAGGAGATCTTCCACCACAGGGTGACGGGGACGGCGACGGCCAGGCCGGCGAGCATGGCGCCCACGGTGGCGATCAGCAGGGGCGGCGCCCCCAGGACGGCCAGCAGCACCAGCGCGGCGACCACCGCCGCCACCGCGACCAGCAGAGGCCGGGTGCGCAGCGAGCGGTCCACGATGTGGCGGGAGTCCAGGCGTCCCGACCGCACGCCGACGGCGATGACCAGCGCCGGGACACCGCCGCACAGGGCCGAGGCGAGCAGGCCCCACGCGGCGCCCGGCCAGCCGTCGGACAGCAGGCCCACCCCCGGAGGCATGCCGATCACGAGAACCTGGGGCGCGAACACCTCGGTGACCCACCGCGCGGCACGGTTCCCGCCGCCCCCATGTCCCGTCCCGCCCTCCCCGTCGCCCGTCCCGCCCTCGCCCTCCCCGTGGCCCGTCCCGCCCTCGCCCGCCCTCGCCCCTGAGGCGTTCCACGCGGCCCCGTCACGCCCTCGCCTCTCAGCGCCCCAGGACCCGGGCGGCTTCATGTGATCCCGGGCACGGTGTCCGTCACGCTGTCGCCCCTCCGCCCTGTGATGCCTGCGGGGAAAGCCTTCCACACGACGCGCCACCCGCGTGGCGTCCCTCCGGACGCCGGTGGGGAAAATCTCCAGCCACTTATACTTTTGCGAAGATAACCGCCCGAGGAGGAGTATGGGATCGCCCGTGCGCCTGGTGATCGGACTGGACGGCGGCGGCACCAGCACGCGCTGCGTAGTGGCCACACCCGACGGCGAAATCGTCGGCCGCGGCCAGGCTGGCGGGTCCAACCCCCGCTCCGCCCGCGACCCTGGCGCCGCCCTCCTCCAAGCCCTCACCGACGCCCTCACCTCCGCCGGGGCCGGTACGGGGGCCGGTCCCGTCGGCACGCCTGGTCCCGGCGGCATGTCCGGTCCTGTCGGCGCGCCTGGTCCCGGCGGCGCATCGGGTCCCGGCGGCACGTCGGGTTCTGTTGGCGCATCGGGTCCCGGCGGCGCATCGGGTTCTGGCGACACGTCGGGTTCCGTTGGCACGTCGGGTTCTGTTAGCGCATCGGGTCTCGGCGGCATGTCGGGTTCCGGCGGCATGTCGGGTTCTGTTGGCGCATCGGGTTCTGTTGGCGCATCGGGTTCCGTTGGCACGTCTGGTCCCGTCGGAGTGTCCGGTCCCAGCGGCGCGTCGGGTCCCGTCGGCGTGTTCGGCCTGGCCGGTGCCAGTGAGGCCGGCCGCAGGCTCGCCCGCGAGCTCTCCCTGCGCGCCTGGCGTGCCGCCGGGCTCCCCGGGGCACCCGTCGTGGTCCCCGACATCCTGGTGGCGTTCACCGGCGCCACCCCCGAGCCGTCCGGAAGCGTGCTGGTCGCGGGGACGGGTGCGGTGGCGGCCCGGATCGACCGCCGGGAGATCGTGAAGCGCGCGGACGGCTACGGCTGGCTGCTCGGCGACGAAGGATCGGGGGTGTGGGTCGGACGGCAGGCGGTCCGTGCCGTCCTAGCCGCCCTGGACGGCCGCGGGCCCTCCACCTCGCTCGCCGCACACGTCCTGCCGGTGCTGCTCGCGGCCACGATGGGCTCGCCGGAGGTCACCTCGCCCGGCCCCGCACTCGACGATGAGGCGCACGCGCAGGCCCTGATCGCCGCCGTGTACGACGGCGAACCCGCCCGGCTCGGCCTGCTCAGCCCCGTCGTCGAGACCGCCGCCCGCGAGGGGGACCGCGTGTCCCTGACCATCCTCGAGGACGCCGCCCGCCGTCTGATCCGGACTCTCGACGCCGTGTCCCCCAACCCCGCCCACCCCGTCGTCCTCGCCGGCTCCCTACTGACCCACCCCACCTTGATCGCCGCCCACGTCCGCGACTCCCTCCCCACCCACCGCCTCCTCCCGACCCGAGACCCCGCCGCCGGCGCCGCCGCCCTGGCCCTCCGCTCCCCCTCCCTCCCACCCCGCCCCGAAGCCCAACTCGTCGCGGCCCACCACCGCCTCCTCGCCCTCTGAAAATTCCCACCCGCCCGCCGTAGGACGGGTAACCCCGGGTGTGTGGGCGCCAGGTGGAAATGGTCCTCGCAGAGGACGCGCTTCGCGCGAAGAGGCGCAAGGGCTGTTCCTGTGCGGGGGACACCCCCGCGCCCCCGAGGTCCTGCCGGGCTCATGGTTCGGCCGCGATGCGTTCGGTGGGCCATGTCCCGGCTCTACGGAGTCGCCGGGTTCGCTGTTGGGCAGTAACCCTGGTGCGTGGGCGCCGGTGGAAATGGTCCTTGCAGGGGGCGCGCTTCGCGCGGAAAGCCGCAAGGGCTGTGCTTGTGCGGGGGAGGCCCCCCGCGCCCCCGGGTCCTGCCGGGCTCATGGTGATCGGCCGTGATGTGTCCGACGGGTTGTGGGTTGTGTTCCGGCCGCACGGCGGCGCCGGGTTCATCACTAACGGTTTGTGGCGTACTTACACCGAGACGCGTCCGACGTGGCCCCCCGAACCGAGCAATCACCCCACTGACCACACCGCCGCCCCCCAGCGCCCACCCCCACCGGCCGATCACCCTGCCCCGCCCCGCCCCCCCGCACCACGCCACCACCGCCCACAACCACCCAGCCACCACCCTTGAAATGGTGCCTTCGGCGCAGTCTTCCAAAGGCGACCCTCACCCCGCCCACCACCCACCGCCGCGCAAGCAACCACCCACTCGTTGCCGAAAGAATCCACGCGTCTCACCCCACCAGCCAAGCACGGACAACGCCGCCGGAACGAGGTTGCCGAAACATCCGAAGACCCTCACGGCCCCCATCCCCATCCCCACCGCCACGAGCGTTGCCGAAAGACCGAGCGTTGCCGAAACATCTGGCAGCCCTAGACGATCACCAGAACAGCTCTGAACACAGCTCCCGCTGCCGAATCAAGGGCGTCGCTGCGCGCCGCCTCGCGGTCCGTCGCCCGCTCGGCGGCCGGGCGTGCAGGCTGGAGGCCGGTCCCGGCCGCCGGCGACTCCGGGCCGCTCGTCGCGTGACGATCTACCCGCCATCCGTTCCCGATGCTGAAGCCATGCTCGCCACCAGTTCAGACGGTCATGGGACTCCTGAGGGATAACCGCAAAGGCAAGACCCACGACTATGCCGGTGAGCGAAGAGGTCACCACGGCAAGAAGGCTTAGCCAACTGGGCGCCACTAGCCATGCCACAGCAGCCCCCGAAGTAGTGGCAGCTCCTGCGATCACGACCGGTTTGGGCATCTTCGACCGCTGTACTTGCTCTTCGAGCTTAGCTCCGGTGTTTGCGCTCATGCCTGACGGAAGCCATCTTCGTTTGCTGGTCACATGCAGCCTTCTGTCTGCGGTACCTGTCCAGTGCGAGGACGCTTGTCCCTGGCAGGAACATACTGCTCCCTTACGGAGCAACCGTGCAAGATGTATGATCTGATTGTTCCGTTATGGAGCGATGCTCTAATCGGGAGCGCTGGAGGGGAATGTGGGGAAGTCTGGTACAGGGATAGGCGAAGTCATCCGATCCCTCAGGCTTGATCGAGGATGGAGTGCCCAAAAGCTCGCAGAGGAGTGCGCGCGCGCTGGCATGCCATCCCTGACTCGGGGAACCTTGGCCAAGATCGAATCCGGAGTGCGGAAGAACGTCTCCATCGAGGAGGCGAGAGCCTTAGCTTATAGCTTCGGTGTGGAGATCGACTATCTCTGGGGCTCCCTTCAATCGCATTCATTAAGGCGTGATCAGGGGTTGATTTTCATTTCGATTGGGGGGCCGAGTAATCGCGCAACTTATGAGCGCTCATTGCCCAGGCTCAATCTAGAGAATGCGGAAATATTGGGAGAGTATGTTCGTGAAGGATACATAGGAAAAGATGGTGCAGAGAAGGGGAGAATTGGTCTAGAAGACGTAGCAAAGGAGGTTCGTGATTTCGCTCGCGCATGGAGCGAGGACTCTCGGTATTCAGCTCTTCATCTATTCTATAGAGGGCCGGTGGCCATAGCCCCGCTGCTGGGGAGGATCCTTGCGGCAGCAAAGCCGCTGGTTGTCTACCACTATGAGGATGGGGTGTACAGTCGAGCCTACACTTTGGATAGGAGATTTATGCTTCCACGTTGATGTCTTGTGATCGCGGGCATGGCTTGTAAAGGCCCTCCCCTGCGCGAGCAGCGGATGAAAATTGGGTGAATTGCCGGAAAGTCCGGGGACGGATGATCGGCAGCCAAGGCCGACATGGAAGATCGAGGATCCGAGGGGTCGGCAAGGTTCAGAGACTAGGGCCCGAGCGAAAGCGGTAATGGCCCCACGAGCGCCCGACATCTCCAAGTGGAGATGATGAGATAGTCCGTCCTGTCGATATAATCCAATCGCAGAAACGACAGAAATCGAGGATAAAGAGCCTCGATGATAACAAGGCGGTGGCTAGAGTTGAGGCCCGTCAGAGATCGCATGACGCCCTGTTGTTTGTAGACAATCAAGGATTACAGCTTTACACCTCCGGCGGGGGCGCTCCGGCTCCGGGATGATCGCTGAAGCCGAGGGCCGGTGTCCGCAGATGGCTGAGGTGGAAGGCCGATCACCGGTCCGCCGTCGACCTGGGACAAGCCGAGCGGGCCGACGGCAGACGGGATGATCAGCCGGGGAGGTTCTTCGCTGCGCGGGCAGTACGTCGTGCCCGATGCAGGGGGAAGCAAGGGGGAATCTTCGGTACTCGCGGGGAAGCGCATCGGTACCCACTAGGAGGAACGCAGTTCAGTAGAGATCGGCATGCGTCTTTGCAAGCAGGCGCTCAACTCCGGGACGTGAGATGACATCGGCGGTACCAGCGGTGCTTTTGTGCTCGAAATCGCGCAGACTGCCGAATCGCTCTTGCATTTGTCCTCACGGCGGCAGCACTCCGCGCCGCCGCAAGCGCCCGCCGCCCTGCCGATCGCCGGGCTGCGCCCCTTCGGGTCGGTCCCGGCGTCGGCAGCAACGGGCCGCAACACTGCGCCGACCACCCGCCACACCGCGCGCACCCGCCGCACACCGGAGCACTGCCGTCCCCCTCCACTCGCTCAACGGTCAGAAATCAAGATCATCCGAGCGAGTAGCCGCGGACAGCCCAATGATCATAATCCGCCGCGATGGCGCCGGCCGAACTCCCGCACGGTCGCCCTACGGGTGCCTACGGCATTCCGGGCCCCACCGCTCCCATCACACATGGCCGGGTACACCAAGCCCCGTCTGGATACTCCCGGACGAGGGCCCGCGCGCCTACCACCACCCCCAGGTCACACTATGCCGCTTGGGTCGCGAACTCGTCAGGCTTTTGTCCTGCGTCATCCCCCAGACCAGTACCGCCACGATGCAGACCAGGGTCACGCCCGGTCGCCACAGCACCGTCCCGATGTCGAACAGCGCATGCGCGGCCATCAGTGGCACCACCCGCCGGTACCGCCGGTACAGGTAGGTCATCACCCCCGCCACCATGACCAGCACATACACCCGCACCTCCATATGCAGGTGATACGACATCCGCAGCACCGCCCCGGCCACGAACACCCGCCCGACCGGCATTCCCCGCCGCTCCAGCCCAACGATCAACAGCGCCGCCATCGTCTCCTCCGCCACCTCCGAATACATCGCCGCCACCACAAACGACCACACCGACGCGTACCCGTAACCAGCCACGCCCTTCTGTACACCGTGCACACCCGCCTGCGACCAGCCCCCCGTGACCAGGGAATGAAACACACCGGCCAACGACAGCACCGGGAAAGGCAGCAAGAACACCACAACCCCACCCCACGGCCGCACCGGACGGCGCAAGACACCCAGATGCCGATATAGCACCACCACGACCAGCACCGCCGCCACCACGTAACCCACCACGGTCAGCACCGCAAAACCCGGTCAACCCCACCGCCGCCGCCAGCACCACCGCAGCGGCGACCAGCACACCCAGCACCCCCGCCGACGTCCCCCAGAACGCACACACCACCAGCACAGGAAGCCGGACCAACCCCACCGCGTGCAACACCCACGTCACCCCAGCGCTCTCCCACCCCCAGCCAGCCCATGCCCCCCCTGACCACATCGGGAAGCAACACCACCCCGAAGACGACCACATACGCCACCAGCGGCGACCCACGCCCCGCATTCCTGCCGTCCCACCACAACCAGTAATCGCCGCACCGCAGCAGCCCAGAAAACAGACACCATTGCCCTCTCTGCGAAACGAAGGAATCCCCCCAAGGGAGGCGCAGGGACGGGAGGATTCGAACCTCCGAGAGTCCTCAAGCAAGCAACCCACAACGGCAGCGATACACATCAACATGAGAGAAAAAGCCGCAGGGTCATCTACCGGAGCGTACGACTCATGTTCCATCTATTCGTCCCCAAGACCACCACTAACCAGCCGACGAATCACCCGCCCGCAAACGGCCGAGGAACTCGGCGAGCAGCTCATCCGCCAGCAGACGAGCCGACCCGTCATCGGGAACACACTGAATCTCCTGCACCCCCAAAGACCGGGCAACGCGCACCGCAGCCGCATTTGGCCGGGGCAGCGTGTCCAGTGTGAACGCCCGCACCTGCCCCACCATCCCGTGACGCAAAGCACCGACTTTCACCGACGGCACCCACACGATCTCCGGCGCCGCCGAACCTCCCTCGCCACAACCAGAGGCGGACTGACGATCCTCAGCCATCGGACCGCCCCGCCTCACCGCGCAACTTCAGCTCCGCCCAGCGCCCAAATACGCTCCGCGCCGCAGTAGGCGCCATGGATGCCGGGCACCAGGTGTAGACATAACGATCGTTCGCGTCGACCTCACCGGTCCACCAGCGAAACCGCATGCCGCCATCGGGCCCGTACTCGCACCACACAGACAAACCCACCTCGAACGACAGCAGCGCCACCCGGTCACCCTCACAGAAGTCGGCATAGGCCCCGAGCCGGTCCACCTCCTGTGACAAGCGCATCGCCGCCCGGCCGACCGCCGAGCACGGCGCCGTAACCACCCCACTCATACGCGCCTCACCCCCGACGACACCACGCGCGACCTAGCCCCGGTCAGCCCAGCCTGCCGACCAGCCCCCTCACCCAGATCACCCGAATCCACCGCCTCACCCAGGCGCCGGTAACCGACCTGACACCACACCGTGCGCCCGGCCTCATCGTCGTAGACGCCCCACGCCAGCGACCGGTTCTCCACCAGCCAGAGGCCACGCCCGCCCTCCGGCAACTCCTCGGTCCGCTCCCCGGCGCATACACGCGGAAGGCTCCCGCTCCGGCTCCCGGCGTCCACCACGTCGATGTGAATCCGATCGAAGGCGTCCGCGATCGCAACCGTGACCGACCCGCCCCCACGTGAGTCGGAGTGTCGCAGGGAGTTGGTCACCAGCTCCGAGACCAGCAGCGTCACATCATCCAAAGCGGGATGCTCGCCACCCAGCTTTTCCCGCACGAACCTGCGAGCCTCGCTCGCTGACTCAGGAACCGCCAGCAGGTCGACGACCCCTAATAGGTTCCCTTGACGCACGTCCGTCCCCGGAGGGGGCAAAGTCGTATGATCCCTCACAGATCGCACCTCCAGTGTGCGGTTAGGGACCCGTATGGCGGTGCGAACGCCTGCGGGTCTCGCTATTGCGCCTCCCCGCTGTGTAGCCATTCGGACACGCTGCGTGGGAGGCGCTCATCGGCGATCATGGCGGGACATTGGGGATCGCAGAACCCGCTAGCACCATCAGTGGAGGCGGTATTCGCATCGCGAATATCGGCAGGTCGTGCCCGGCCGACCTAACCTAGGGTTCATGGCTCAGGGACAAGGAAGTTTGCCGCCTCAGTTCTGGCTCTCTCCTGTCATGGCGAGTGCTCTCGCGGAGTGCGACATCCCTCGCATCCTCACAGAGCTGCAACGCGCTCAGGGTTGGACTCAAGGCGAGCTTGCCGGGGCGGTGGGCTACTCGCAGAGCTGGGTCTCCAAGGTGCTCAGGCGCAAGCTGTCCCTCACTGTGGATCAGGTTCGGGAAGTATCGAGCCGACTAGAGATCCCGATTCACTTGATCAGGTTCGGTTATCGGGGAGATGACGATCAAACGAAGAGACGAGATTTTGGGAAGGCTGTCGTCCTTGCGGCGGTCGGTGTTGCACCAGCCTCCCGCGCTGCCAATGTCGATGAGAGCACCGCTGCAAGTCTCACAACGATCACCGGTGCTCAACGCCGGCTCGAAGCCGTGACCCCCGCGCACGATCTGGCACGGGCGGCCGTAGCACACACGTGGAGTTGGCCAAGCGAACCCTAAGCCGGGCGGCACGGTCACCATTCGCCGCCGAGGTGTGCGCAGCCACCAGCGAGGCCGCTGGTTTCGCAGCATGGCTGCACACCGATATGCACGACACCGGCACCGCCCGCGCCTACTACCGCCTCGCCATTGATGCGGCACGGAAGGCTGATCACGCCTTGCTCGCGGCCTACATGATAGGGAGCCTGGCATCCTTCGAGATCGAGGGCGACGATGCGGAGCTAGGCATTGTCCTCCTAGCCGATGCTCGCAGGCGGCTGGGAGACCATCCACCCCCGACCGCTAGCGCGTGGCTCTCCAGCATCGAAGCCCTAGGGCACGCTGCCGCCCAAGATGCATCGAATGCCATGGCGGCACTCTACGAGGCCGAGCAGGCCGTACAAAGAGCCGAACGGGCCACCGCCCCACCATGGCCCTGGGTTTTCCCCTTTGATCAACCAAAACTAGCCGGGTACCGCGCTCTGGTCATGGTGCGCCTAGGTCGCCACCAGGAGGCGGTATCAGCATTCGCTGAGTCCCTGGCGGCGGCACAGCCCGCGATCAAGCAACGCGCTGTACTGATGACTGAGATCGCGACAGCGTGGCGCATCGCAGGAGAGTACGACGAGGCGTTTCGCCTGGCCGGGGAAGCACTGACGGTAGGAGTCACCCACCACTCCGAGCGAGTGATCCAGCGCGCCCGTCGCTTCCGGCGTGACTACGCCGGTCCCATCACCCACCACGTCCGCGCCTTTGATGATCGTCTCCGCGCGACCCTAGTCTGAAAGGGGACCATGGTTTACATCGCCATCTCAGGTCATCGCGGTCTCGACGCCTCAACTTCCACGCTCGTTCAGGCAGCCATCAACGGGGCGCTAGCCGAACATTCCTCTGATGTAACCGGGTTGTCCTGTCTAGCCGACGG
This sequence comes from Sphaerisporangium aureirubrum, assembly GCF_042658925.1. Lineage (NCBI taxonomy): Bacteria > Bacillati > Actinomycetota > Actinomycetes > Streptosporangiales > Streptosporangiaceae > Sphaerisporangium > Sphaerisporangium aureirubrum. The sequence goes on along the minus strand of NZ_JBHSRF010000011.1, from coordinate 74,705 downwards.
CGCTGATCAAATCTTCGCCCGTGCAGTAGTCGACAGGGGCGGAACGCTTGAGGTCGTCGTTCCCGCTCAGAAGTACCGAGAGAGCCTGCCCGCTCTATCTCACAACGAGTACGACGCGCTGACCGCTAGAGCTCGCACCATCCACCGGTTGAACTTCGTGGAATCAACGCCCGAGTCTCACATGGAAGCCAGCCGGGTCTTGCTCGACCTCGCCGACGAGCTCTACGCCGTCTGGGACGGCGAGCCCGCACGCTCCTACGGAGGAACAGCCGACGTGGTAAGCGAGGCCCACAGTCGCGGGATGACCGTACATGTCATCTGGCCAGAGGGCGCCAAACGCGACTGAACATGACAAGGCTGACCCTGCAACACACACGGGCGCAATCTCTATAGCGGTACAAGAACAAGGAAAACGCCGCCGGCGGGGGAATCCGGCTCCGGGAGCGCCCCAAGCCTTACCGAAAGACCATAGCGGGTTGCTGTGGAAGCCTGTCCGCCCCGCTGACGTCATCCTGAGCAGAGCCAAGCAGATCAGGGCCAGGCGTTCGCCAGTGGGGCGCTCCGTCTTGCACCCCTGGCCCTGGCCCGCTTCCCCTCCGGGGCGGGATGACGGCAGACGGTGTCAACGGCCAGGCAGGACAGTAGCTGTGCGTAGGAGTACCGCTCCGCAGTTAACCGGCTTCCCCGTACGGTGTCCCGTCGTGGCGGCGCCTGCCCCAATAGGCCGACGACCGGGTGTGCGGACGGGGCGTGGACGCGGTTCGCCGGGGCGCCTGGATCGCGGGGTGACGTTCATGTGCGGTGATGGATACCCCGTGGATCGGGTGGGCCATGGTCGACAAGGTGTGATCCGACAACGGGTGGGTCCATCCGCCTCAGCCGGGGGGGTGTTGTTGGCCACTTGACGTCGGCTATTGCTGGTCCGCCGTGTCACGTTCCGCCACCGAGGTGGGTAGTGATCGAGTGGCGTGAGGGGCGCCAGGGGTGGGGGACGGGTGGTTTCCCGCCTTATCACGTCCCGCCGCCTCGGCGCCGCAGAGCGCTCGTCATGGGATGCCGCGTGTGCGCCGGCGGAGGGGGCGCGGGGTTGGGTGGGTGGTGATGGCCGAGCTCGTGAACGACAACGGGTGGGCCAAGATCACCCCAACCGAGTAGGGGTTCCCCGTCAATTCACGACCAGCTAACGGCAGTCCCCGACCAAACACCTACATGGAACCGGCCAGCCAGAAGACACGGACACCCTGCCGGCCGCCATACGGCGCCCCCGGGTTCGCCGTATCACGTCCCGGCGTACCGGCGCCGTGAAGGCGAACCCCGTTGTCAGGGCGGGGCAGGTCGCGTCCCGTGAGGTGGTGTAGGGCGTCTCGTGGAGCCGGGGGTGTGGTGGGGGCTGGTGTGGTGGAGGTGGGGGAGAGGGGGGATCTTGTGATGCGGGATTGTGTTGGGATTGGGCTTGGTTGTGTGGGTTTGCGTCTTGACGGGGCAACTCATGCGGGTATAAACAAAGGCGAAACCAAATGGAAACGGTGGTGAATCAACACGATGTACGCCGAGGAGCGGCAGCAGGAGATCCTGCGGCGGGCGCGGGCCATCGGGCGGGTCGACGTGGTGACGCTGGCTGCGGAGTTCTCGGTGACCACCGAGACGATTCGCCGTGACCTGACGGTTCTGGAGCGTGCGGGCGTGTTGCGCCGGGTGCACGGGGGGGCGATCCCCGTGGAGCGGCTGGGGTTCGAGCCGGCGCTGGCGGCGCGGGACGAGGTCATGACGGCGGAGAAGGAGCGCATCGCCAAGGCGGCGGTCGCGGAGCTGCCGGAGGACGGGTCGATCATCATCGATGCCGGGTCGACCACGGGCCGGCTGGTGCAGATCCTCCCGGCCGACCGGGAGCTCACCGTCATCGTGAACTCCCCGCCGCTGGCGACGGTGCTGGCCACCCGCTCCAACCTGAGCGTGATCATGCTCGGCGGCCGGGTGCGCGGCCGCACCCTGGCCACCGTGGACGACTGGGCCCTGCGCCCCCTCGCCCAGGTGAACGTGGACGTCGCCTTCATGGCCGCCAACGGCTGCTCGCTGCGCCACGGCCTCACCACCCCCGACCCGGCCGAGGCCGCGATCAAGCGGGCGATGATCGAGGCGGCCAACCGCAGCGTGCTGCTGGCCGACCACACCAAGTTCGGCGACGCCTACCTGTCCCGCTTCGCGTCGCTGTCCGAGATCGACGTGGTGATCACCGACTCCGGCGTCGACCCGGTGGTCGCCGCCGAGCTCGCGGGTGCCGGGCCCGAGGTGGTGCGCGCGTGATCCTCACCCTGACCCTGAACCCCAGCCTGGACCGCACCATCGAGGTCGCGTCCCTGGCCAGGGGCAGCGTGATCCGCGCCGGGACCGCCCACCTGGACCCGGGCGGCAAGGGCGTCAACGTCTGCCGCGCCCTGCTGGCCAACGACATCGGCTCGCGCGCCGTCGTGCCGTACGGCGGCGCCGAGGGCCAGCAGCTGCTCGACCTGCTCTCCGTGGAGGGCATCGACATGATCGCCGTCCCGGTCTCCGGCCCCACCCGCTCCAACGTCGCGCTGGCCGAGCCGGACGGCACCATCACCAAGATCAACGAGCCGGGCACGGCCCTGTCCGCCGAGGAGGTGGACGCGGTCGCCGAGGCCGTGCTGGCCGCGGCCCACTCCGCCGACTGGGTGGTCGCCTCCGGCAGCCTGCCGCCCGGCGTCCCCGTCGACATGTACGCCCGGCTGTGCCGCAGGTTCGCCTCCGCGGGCCTCAACGTCGCCATCGACACCAGCGGCCCCGCCCTGGTCTCGGCCCTGGCCTCGGCGCCCGCCCTGGTCAAGCCGAACCGCGAGGAGCTCGCCGAGGCCACCGGCTCGGCTCCGCGCACCCTCGGTGAAGCGCTCGACGCGGCGGGCAAGCTGCGCGCGCTCGGCGCGGACGCCGTCCTCGCGAGCCTCGGCCCGGACGGCGCCATCCTCGTAGAGGACGGCCGGACCTGGTACGGCCGCTGCCCGGTGCCGGAGCCGCGCAGCACCGTCGGCGCCGGCGACGCCATGCTGGCAGGTTTCCTCGCCGCGGGTGCCCACGGCGAGGCCGCGCTGGCCGAGGCGCTGGCCTGGGCGTCCGCCGCGGTGTCCCTGCCCGGCAGCCGGATGCCCGGCCCCACCGACATCCGCCGCGAAGGCGTGCGGATCCTCCAACCCGACCCGACCCAGCCGTTGATGTCCGGGGGCTGACAGCGGCGCGTTCCACCCCTCATGCCGGCTTCACCGCCGGCCGCCCCGAAGGAGCATAGAAAGTTATGGCCGACACGTATACCCCACCGGTGTATGGCACCGGGATCAAGGCCACGATCCAGCGTTTCGGCGGTCACCTGGCCGGCATGATCATGCCGAACATCGGCGCGTTCATCGCCTGGGGCCTGATCACCGCGTTGTTCATCCCCACGGGATGGCTGCCCAACGAGACGTTCGCCAAGCTGGTCGGCCCGATCATCTCCATGCTGCTGCCGATCCTCATCGGCTACACCGGCGGCCGCATGGTCCACGGCCAGCGCGGCGCCGTGGTGGGCGCCGTCGCCACCATGGGCGTCATCGTCGGCACCGAGGTCCCCATGTTCCTCGGCGCGATGATCATCGGCCCGCTCGCCGCCTACCTGCTGAAGCTGGTGGACAAGTTCACCGGCGAGCGGACCAAGGCCGGCTTCGAGATGCTGGTGGACAACTTCACCGCGGGCATCGTCGGCGGCGCGATGGCCCTGGTAGGCCTGGTGGCGATCGGCCCGGTCGTCAGCGCCGTCACCGACGCCGCGGGGAACGCCGTCTCCTGGCTGATCGGCCACAGCCTGCTGCCCCTCGCCTCGGTGCTCATCGAGCCCGCCAAGGTGCTGTTCCTCAACAACGCCATCAACCACGGCGTGCTCGGCCCGCTCGGCGTCGCCGAGGCCGTCAAACAGGGCAAGTCCATCCTGTTCATGCTGGAGTCCAACCCCGGGCCCGGCCTCGGCCTGCTCCTGGCCTACATGTTCTTCGGCCCGAGGCTCCTGCGCCCCAGCGCGCCCGCCGCGATCGTCATCCAGTTCCTCGGCGGCATCCACGAGATCTACTTCCCGTACGTGCTGATGAAGCCGCGGCTCATCCTCGCCGTCATCGCCGGCGGCGCCTCGGGCGTGCTGGTCTTCATGGTGACCGGTGCCGGGCTGGTCGCCACACCGGCGCCGGGTAGCATCTTCGCCTACATCGCGGTCACCCCCAAGGGCGGATGGTTCGGCGTCATCGCCGGCGTGCTCATCGCCGCCGCCGTGAGCTTCGTGGTCGCCTCGGCTCTGCTCGGCTTCGGCCGCGCCAACGGTGACCAGGCCGAGGAAGCCGTACCGGACGCCGGGCAGGACGCGGTCGAGCAGCCGCGCGGCGACGTCACCGGCCCCGACAACCAGGTCCAGTCCGCCAGAGAGGTGTAACAACCATGCCCAGCATCGACAGCAAGGACGTCAAGACGATCGTGGTCGCCTGTGACGCCGGGATGGGCAGCAGCGTGATGCTGGCCAGCACGCTGCGCAAGGCCCTGTCGGGCCGGTCGATCGAGGTCAGGCACACGCCGGTCAACTCGATCCCCGCCGACGCCGACATCGTCGTCTGCCACGTCGGGCTGGCCGAGCGGGCCGCCAAGACCGTCGCCCCGGGCACGTTGCTGATCCCGTTCCAGCTGTTCATCGGCGACCCGGCCGTCAACAAGCTCGTCGCCGCGATCAAGAGTGGCGGCACCGTCGATGCCTGAGACGGCGCCGCTGCCGCTCGACCCCCGGGCCATCCGCCTGGACGCCGACGCCGGATCGCGCGACGACGCGATCCGGCAGGCCGGGCAGGCCCTGCTGGACGCCGGTGCCATCGACGTCTCCTACATCGACGCGATGGTGGAGCGGGAGCGCAGCATCTCCACCTACGTCGGCGAGGGGGTGGCGATCCCGCACGGCACCCTGGCCGGCAAGGAGGCCGTCCACCACGACGCGATCAGCGTGGTGCGCTTCCCGCGCGGCGTCGACTGGGACGGCGAGCGGGTGGTGCTGTGCATCGGCATCGCCGCCAAGGGGAACGGTCACGTCCAGCTGCTGGCCGAGCTGGCCGAGATCCTGATGGATCCCGGCCGGGCCGAGGCGCTGCGCGCGGCCTCGGACCCCGAGCACGTCATCCGGCTACTGCAACCCGTCAGAGAGGAACCCTTCGAGTGAAGGTCGCACGCTTCCACGCCCCCGGTGACATCCGCGTGGAGGACGCCCCCGAGCCCGAGCCCGGGCCCGGCGACGTCAAGATCCGGGTCCGCAACTGCTCCACCTGCGGCACCGACGTCAAGATCTTCAAGCACGGCCACCACCACATCCGGCCGCCCCGCGTCATGGGCCACGAGATCGCCGGGGAGATCGTGGAGACCGGCGCGGAGGTGACGGGCTGGGCACCGGGCGACCGGGTGCAGGTGATCGCCGCCATCCCGTGCGGCCGGTGCGAGGAGTGCCTGCGCGGGCGGCTCACCGTCTGCCCGAACCAGGAGTCGATGGGCTACCACTACGACGGCGGCTTCGCCGAGTACATGGTCGTCCCCGCCAAGGTCCTCGCCGTGGACGGGCTCAACCGCATCCCCGACGGCGTCGGGTACGACGAGGCGTCGGTGGCCGAGCCGCTCGCCTGCGTGCTGAACGGTCAGGAGCTCGCCCGGGTCGGCGAGGGGGACGACGTCGTCATCCTCGGCGCCGGGCCGATCGGGTGCCTGCACGTGCGGCTGGCCCGCTCGCGCGGCGCCGGGCGCGTCGTGCTGGCCGACCTCAACGCCGAGCGGCTCGCCATGGCCGCCGGGCTGGTGCGGCCGGACGAGACGATCAGCGGCGCGGACGCGGACGTCGTCGACGAGGTGCTGAAGCTGACCGGCGGCAGGGGCGCCGACGTGGTGATCACCGCCGCGGCGTCCGGCGCGGCGCAGCAGCAGGCGCTGCAGATGACCGCCCGCCAGGGCCGGATCAGCTTCTTCGGCGGCCTGCCCAAGGACGACCCGATCATCCGGCTCGACTCCAATCTTGTGCACTACCGCGAGCTGACCATCGTCGGCGCCAACGGCTCGAGCCCCCGCCACAACGCCCAGGCCCTCGGCCTCATCGCCACCGGCGCCGTCCCCGTCGCCGACCTCATCACCCACCGCATCCCGCTCTCCGAGGTGCTGGACGGCATCGACACCGTGGCCCGCGGCGTCGCCATCAAGGTCACCGTGGAGCCCTGACCCCCGCCCCCTAAGGAATCCCCCATGCCGCAGAAGACCGTCGTCATCGCCTCAAGCAGCGGCCTGCACGCCCGGCCCGCCAAGCTCTTCGTGCAGGCCGCGGCGCGCCAGCCCGTGCCGGTGCGCATCAGCGTCCCCGGGCGCAAGCCCGCACCCGCCAACAGCATGCTCGCCGTCCTGGCCCTCGGCGCCGGGCACGGCACGGAGGTGACCCTGGAGGCCGAGGGGCCCGGCGCCGAGGAGGCGCTCACGGTCCTGGCCGACCTGCTGTCGCGCGACCTGGACGCCGAGGAGCCCGCCGATGCGTGAGCCCGCCCGCCGTCCGGGCCGGCCGTCGCACGACCGTGATCCGGGGGCGAGGGAGGCCGGAGATGTCTGAGCCGGTGACGAAGGGGACGGTCCGGGGGATCGGGGCGAGCCCCGGCCGGGCGGCGGGGCGGGCGTACCGCATGGCGCGCCCGCCGGAGCTGCCCGCGCGGGCCCCGGTGGCCGACGCGGCGGCGGAGTTCGAGGCCGCCGCCGAGGCGCTGCGCACGGTGTCCGAGCACCTGGAACGGCACGCCGCCAAGGCCGCCGGCCCCGAGGCCCGCGCCATCCTGGAGGCGCAGAGCATGATCGCGGCCGACCCCATGCTGCTGGAGTCGGTGCGCGACGGCGTCGACGCGGGGCTCGGCGCCGCGCACGCCGTCGCCGCCGGGTGCGCGCACCACCGGGCGGCGCTGGTGGAGGCGGGGGGCTACTTCGCCGAACGCGCGGGCGACCTGGACGACATCCGCGACCGCGCCGTCGCCGCCGTGCTCGGCCTGCCCATGCCGGGCCTGCCCGACCCCGGCCACCCGTACGTACTGATCGCCGACGACCTCGCGCCCGCCGACACCGCCGGCCTGGACACCTCCGTCGTGCTCGCGCTGGTCACCCACCGCGGCGGCCTCACCAGCCACACCGCCATCCTCGCCCGCATGCTCGGCCTGCCCGCCGTCGTGGCCTGCCAGGACGCCGCGGCCGTCGAGGACGGCATGTGGGTGTCCGTGGACGGCGTCACGGGCGAGGTGGAGATCGGCGTCTCCGAGGAGGACGCCGAGCGGGTCCTGCGGGAGGCCGCCGCGGCCCGCGAGCGCATGGCCGCGAGCACCGGTCCCGGGGGGACGGCGGACGGGCACTCGATCCCGCTGCTGCTCAACATCGGCTCGGCCAAGGACGTCCGGCCGGACGCCGAGGGCGTCGGGCTGTTCCGCACCGAGTTCCTGTTCCTGGACCGCGCCGACGCCCCCGGCTTCGACGAGCAGGTCGAGGCGTACAGCGCGGTGCTGCGGGCTCTTCCGGGCCGCCGGGTGGTGATCCGCACGCTGGACGCCGGGTCGGACAAGCCGCTGCCGTTCCTCGGCCTGCCCGTCGAGGAGAACCCCGCGCTCGGCCTGCGCGGCCTGCGCACCGCCCGGCGCCGCCACGACGTGCTCGACACCCAGCTGCGCGCCGTCGCCGAGGCGGACAAGGCGTGCGAGGCCGAGACCTGGGTGATGGCCCCGATGGTGAGCACCGTCGCCGAGGCCGCGGACTTCGCCCGGCACGCCCGCGGGCACGGCCTGAGCCACGTCGGCGTGATGGTCGAGGTCCCCGCCGCCGCCCTGCACGCCGGGCACCTGCTGCGCGAGGTCGACTTCCTCAGCATCGGCACCAACGACCTCGGTCAGTACACCTTCGCCGCCGACCGCCAGCACGCCGACCTCGCCGACCTCCTCGACCCCTGGCAGCCCGCCCTCATCCACCTGCTCGCCCTCTGCGGCGAGGCGGCCCGCGCGTCGGGCAAGCCCGTGGGAGTCTGCGGCGAGGCCGCCGCCGACCCCCTCCTGGCCCTCGTTCTGACGGGCCTCGGCATGACCAGCCTCTCGATGTCCGCCCCCAGCGTCCCCGCCGTCCGCGAGTCCCTGCGGGCCCACACCATGGACGAGTGCGCCCGCCTCGCCGACCTCGCCCTCAAGGCCCTGGACCCGTCGGAGGCCCGCCGGGCCGTGACCCTCGGCGCCGGCTGACCGCCGCCGGTGACACCGCGGCGGGGCGCGTCCGGCCCGGGAACCGGGAGGGGCGCCTCAGGGCTTGCGGGCCACCGCGCAGAACTGGGAGACCTGTTCCTGGGCGTCGAAGTCGTCGGGGGCGGCGCGCCACTGGGAGCAGGAGACGATGCCGGGGGGCAGGATGTCCAGGCCGGCGAAGTAGTCCCCGAGTTCCTTGGGGGAGCGCAGGGCCATGGGGGCGGTGCCCGCTTCGTTCCACTGGCGGACGGCTTCCAGCATGGCGTCGGTGTGGACCTCGGCGGTGGGGTGGGCGACGACCAGGTGGCTGCCGGAGGGAAGCTCGGCCAGGAGGCGGCGGACGATGCCGACGGCCTCCGCGTCGTCGGGGATGAAGTTGAGGACGCCGAGGAGCATCAGGCCCACGGGGCGGTCGAAGTCCAGGGTGCGGCCGGCGTGTTCCAGGATCAGGTCGACGTCCCGGATGTCGGCCTCGATGTAGTCGGTGGGGCCTTCGGGGGTGCCCACCAGCAGGGCGCGGGCGTGGGTGAGGACGATGGGGTCGTTGTCGACGTACACCACGCGGGTGTCGGGGGCCAGGGTCTGTGCCACCTCGTGGATGCCGTCGGCGGTCGGTAAGCCTGTGCCGATGTCCAGGAACTGGCGGATCCCCGCCTCGGCGACCAGGTGTCGCACGGCGCGGCCGAGGAACGCGCGGTCGGCGCGGGCCGCGTCCACCAGTGCGGGCATCACCTTGAGGATCTGGTCGCCCAGCTGGCGGTCGGCGGCGAAGTTGTCCTTGCCGCCCAGCCAGTAGTTCCATACCCGCGCCGAGTGCGCCACCGTGGGGTCGATCTTGGTGGGCTGTTCCGGGTCGAGCTGGGGCGTACTTTCGGACACAGGGGAGGCTAACCCTTCTCGCAGCGGCGCGATGAGATCGTGCAGAAGGCCAGCGTAGCTCTCGAACACCGTGAAACACGGTATTTCCGGGCCAAGTCGATAGTTGCTTGCTCAGATGTTTCGGACAACAGCAATTCGCGCGGCCGATCAGCGGTCAGGACGAGGAGTCGATGACCCGCTGCCACTGCGGGTCGCGGTACAGCACCACCGAGGTGCCGCGCAGCAGCTCGTCGGGGGCCGAGAGCATGACCAGCTCGCCGCCCGCCTCCATCTCGCGCAGCAGGTCGCGGACCCGCGGGCCCACCGGCAGCCGCCCGACCGGCAGATCCAGCTCCAGGCGGATCATGTCGGCGACCTCCGACAGCCGGAACGGTCCTTCGAAGCGCTCCACCATGTCGCGGACCAGCGCGCTGGTGATGAGCTGCTCGGCCTCGGTGTGCGCGACCTCCCAGACGAGCTGGACGTCACGCTTGCCGGTGGCGGCGCACGCGGCGCAGCGCCGGACGAACCCCGGCACGATCTCCTGGTCGGCCGAGCCGAGGCACGCCGAGCACTGGCCGGTCTCCATCGCGTGCAACTCGGCCGCCACCCGGTCGGGGAGCGGCTTCGCGCACGCGCACCGGAAGGTGCGGAACCCGCCGTGCACCAGGACGGCGTCGTCGGCGTCGTCGGGGATCTCTTGCCACTGCGCGGTGATCGTGTGACTCGTCATCGCCTGCGACTCTACCCAGTGGGCCAACGTCGATGAGCGGGGCCTATCCGCTCATCCTCGGAATTCTCAGCATTCTCTGAGTTTTGCTAAATAAGGGACTATTATCCCCTACCCTCCGGGCTTCGGCCCGGTCCGCCGCCTGTCCGGTCGCGGCCAGGGCGGGCGAGGGGGTGGGGGGAAGCACGGTGGTCCTGGCAGCGCTTAGATTTGAGCCATGGCGAACCCCGCGATTCTGACCGTAGACGACGACCCGGCCGTCTCACGATCCGTGGCCAGAGACGTCCGCCGCCGATACGGGGACCGGTATCGCGTGGTCCGCGCCGACTCCGGCCCGTCGGCCCTGGACGCGCTGCGCGAGATCAAGCTGCGCGGCGAACAGGTCGCTCTGCTGCTGGCGGACTACCGCATGCCCGAGATGAACGGCATCCAGTTCCTCGAATCCGCGATGGACCTCTTCCCGAGGGCCCGTCGCGTCCTGCTCACCGCGTACGCCGACACCGACGCCGCCATCGACGCGATCAACGTCGTCGACCTCGACCACTACCTGCTCAAGCCGTGGAACCCGCCGGAGGAGAAGCTCTACCCGGTGGTGGACGACCTGCTGGAGGCGTGGCTCGCCGCCCCCGACCAGTCGATCCCCGAGACCAAGGTCGTCGGCCACCGCTGGTCGGCCCCGTCGTTCGCCGTCCGCGACTTCCTGGCGCGCAACCTGGTGCCGTACCGCTGGCTGACCACCGAGGACGCCGAGGGCATGCGCCTGCTGGCCGCCGCGGGCGCCGACGCCGACGACGTGCCGCTGGTGATCACGCCGGACGGCGTCACCCTGGTCAAGCCGACCGAGGGCGCCCTGGCCGCCCACGTGGGCCTGACCACCACACCCGCCGCGGAGTTCTACGACCTGGTGGTGGTCGGCGCGGGCCCGGCCGGCCTCGGCGCCGCGGTGTACGGCGCCTCCGAGGGCCTGCGCACCGTCCTGGTCGAGCAGCGCGCCACCGGCGGGCAGGCGGGCCAGAGCAGCCGCATCGAGAACTACCTCGGCTTCCCCGACGGCGTGTCCGGCGCGCAGCTCACCGACCGCGCCCGCCGCCAGGCGCAGCGCTTCAACGCCGAGATCCTCACCACCCGCGAGGTCGTCGCGCTCGACTCCTGCGGCTCCACCCGGCTGATCCGCTTCGCCGACGGCACCTCCGTGGCCGCGCACACCGTCGTGCTGGCCACCGGCGTGTCGTACCGGCTGCTGGACGTGCCGGGCCTCGCCGAGCTCACCGGCCGCGGCGTGTTCTACGGCTCGGCGGCCACCGAGGCGCCGAGCTGCTCGGGCGAAGAGATCTACATCGTGGGCGGCGCCAACTCGGCGGGCCAGGCCGCGGTGTACTTCTCCAGGTACGCCCACAAGGTGCACATGCTGATCCGCGGTGCCGACCTCACCAGGTCCATGTCGAGCTACCTGATCGACCAGATCACGGCCAGGGACAACATCGAGGTCCACTCCCACACCCAGGTGGTCGGCGCGGAGGGCGGCGACCACCTGGAACGGCTCAGCCTGTGCGACCCCCGCTCGGGACAGGTCCGCGAGGTCCCCACCTCGTGGCTGTTCATCTTCATCGGCGCCGAGCCGCGCACCGACTGGCTGGACAAGGCCGTCGTCCGAGACGCGAACGGCTTCGTGCTCACCGGCTCGGACCTCGTGGTGGACGGCCGCCGTCCCCCGGGGTGGGCGCTGCCGCGCGACCCCTACCACCTGGAGTGCAGCATGCCCGGCGTCTTCGCCGCGGGCGACGTGCGCGCCTACTCGGTCAAACGGGTCGCCTCGGCGGTGGGGGAGGGCGCGATGGCGGTTTCCCTGATCCATCGCTACCTGGAGGCCCAATGACCATGCGCGACGAGCTCAGCGACGACACGGGCGAGACCGGCGTGACCGGCGACCGCCTCACCGCCGCCGAGCTGCGCACCCTCTTCCTGTTCGAGTCCCTGAACGACGAGCAGCTCGCCAGGTTCGTCGAGCACGGCCGGGTGGAGCGGTACGAGGGCGGCGCGGTCATCTGCCGGGAGGGCGATCCCGCCACCTGCTTCTACGTGCTGCTGCACGGCACCATCGCCTTGAGCAGGCTGGTCCACGGCGACGAGGTCGAGTTCAACCGCACCGAGCAGCCCGGCGTCTACACCGGCGCCGTGCAGGCGTACCTCGCCGGGCGGATCGACCAGGTCTACTACTCCAGCGCGCACGCCATCACCGAGGTGCAGATGTTCACCCTGCCCGCCGACGTGCTCGGCGGGGCGCTGCGCGACTGGTTCCCCATGGCCACCCACATGCTGGAGGGCCTGTTCTTCGGCATGCGGGCCACCCAGACCATCGTCGGCGAGCGGGAGCGGCTGCTCGCGCTCGGCTCGCTGTCGGCCGGCCTGACCCACGAGCTGAACAACCCCGCCGCGGCTGCCGTGCGGGCGACCGCCGTGCTGCGCGAGCGTGTCGCGGGCATGCGGCACAAGCTCGCCATGATCGCCGACGGCAGGCTGGACGGCACGCGGCTGCGGCGCCTGGTCGAGCTGCAGGAGGAGGCCGTCAAGCGGGTGGCGAGCGCCCCGCCGCTGTCGCCGCTCGCCACCGCCGACGCCGAGGACGCGCTCGGCGACTGGCTGGACGACCACGACATCACCGGCGGCTGGGAGATCGCCGCCACGCTGGTCGCCGGGGGAGTGGACCCCGAGTGGCTGGAGCGCATCGCGGGCGCGATCGGCGGGGAGAACCTCGAGGCGGCCATCAGGTGGCTGACCTACACCGTCGACACCGAGCAGCTGATGAACGAGATCAACGACGCGGTGACCCGCGTCTCGACCCTGGTGGCGGCGGCCAAGCAGTACTCCCAGCTCGACCGGGCGCCGTACCAGACGGTGAACGTGCACGAGCTGCTCGGCGCCACGCTGACCATGATGCAGGCCAAGATCCCGCAGGGGGTGCGCGTCGTCAAAGAGTTCGACCACACGCTGCCGCCGATCCCGGCGTACGCCGCCGAGCTCAACCAGGTGTGGACCAACCTGATCGACAACGCCCTCTGCGCGATGAAGGCCGACGGCGGCACCCTCACCGTGCGCACCGGCCACGAGGCAGACCGGATCTTCGTCGAGATCGGGGACACCGGTCACGGCATCCCGGCCGAGGTCCGTCCGCGCATCTTCGAGCCGTTCTTCACCACCAAGCCGGTCGGCGAGGGCACCGGGCTCGGCCTGGACATCTCCTACCGGATCGTCGTCAACAAGCACCACGGCGACATCCAGGTGGAGTCCACTCCCGGGGACACCAGGTTCCGGGTGGTGCTGCCGATCAGCGAGAGCTGACCTTCTCCTCGTCCGCCCGCCCGCCCTCGGCCGGCCCGCCCGCGGGTACCGCCGCCGGGCGGACGGGACCCGGCGCCCACGCGGCGGTGGTGGCGCCGCCGAGCAGCCCGAGGAACGCGCCGAGCAGGAAGCCGCCCACGTTGACGTACACCACGGAGGTGGCCGAGAGCAGGACTGCCGTCACGCCGAGGAACACCCGCTGGGCGGGCTGCAGCCAGATCACCACGCCGAGCAGGATCAGCGTGATCGACAGCAGGTACGCGATCCCGGCGCCCGCCGAGTGGATGGCAATGAACAGCCCCCGCGAGCTGAACGGGACGCTGAGCAGTTCGGCCCCCGCCAGCACCGTGCACACCCCGCCCCAGAACGGCCTGCTCCGCCGCCAGGACCGCGCGTGCCGCCGGGCCCTCCGCAGGAGTCTCCGGTCGGGACGCAGCCGGGCTAGAAGCATTCCGGGCCGTCCCTGCGGACGGTGAGCTTGGCGTCCGGGACGTTGAACATGGCGGCGGTCACCGCCCAGGAGACCTCCCGGAAGTTCTTGATGACGCCGGAGGTGCCCTGCTGGCCGAAGACGCCGGGCGGGCCGCTCTTGCCCGGCACGTTGTCCAGGGTGGCGGCGTCCCTGCCGACCTCCAGGCCGTAGTAGGTGATGTCGCCGGCCAGCATGATCTCGTAGGTCGTCAGGTCCTTGACGACCACCGGCCTGTCGTGGCCGCCGGTCACCCGCAGGGTCACCGGGCCCACCGGGGTGCTCATCACGACGCTCTGGCAGAAGTCGATGGCCGTGAGGTGCGTGACGTTGTTGACCAGGACGGGGATGCGGTCGCCCTCGGCGTTCACCACGTAGCCGCCGTACGAGGAGAACGGCCCCTGCCGTACTTCCGCCGCCGCGGCCTTGATCTTGTCGTTCGACACCACGAACGCGGCGCCGATCGCGCCGTTCATGATCGCCCCCACCAGCATCGCGATCACCACCGCCCCGGGCACGAAGACCAGCGCGAATCGCGCCCAGCGCACCCGCCCCTCTACCCGCATGCGGCCCCCGTTCACCCGCGCGCGGTCGACCCGGCGCACAACCCCCGACGAAGATCATGAATGCCCGGCGGCCGGGTGCGGAAAACCATCCGGCCCGCCAGGACATCGCTAAGGCCGTCCCGGCGGGCCGTATGGCCGTGGTGGGTCAGACGGGCAGGTAGCCGAGCCGTCCGTCCACGTGCCGGCCCTCACAGGCCGGGTCGGTGGAGTCGAAGTGGTCCCCGCCGCCGTGCACGACGCACCGGTACAGCGCGACCGACGCCGTGCCGGACGGCTGCGCCGTGTGGATGTGGCCGAGCAGCCGCACCACCTCGTGTCCCTCGCAGCCCGGGTCGGTGGAGGTGAAGTGGTCGGAGCCGATCCGGCACGAGGTCAGCGGGAGGGTGCCCGCCTGCGCGTTCACCGGCAGCAACCCGAGCACGCCCTCGGGTGTCCAGCCCACCCCCGGGGTGGCGGTCTCGGTGTGGTGGTCGCCCGCCTGGTTGTTGTAGCGGGACAGCTGCGAGTAGGCGTCCCGGAACGTGAAGCTCTGGTGCGCGGCGAACGTGCAGGGCGACACCGTGTAGGGCGCGTCCGCGGCCCCGGCGCCGTCCCGCACACCGAGGCAGTCCCGCGCGCCGTACGCCACGGCCACCCATGTGCCGGCCGGCTCGGGCTTGAGGTCGAAGCGCTGCCCGGTCGCCTCGGCGCACGGCTGCGTGACGGCGGCCGCGCCGGTGCCCGTCGTGGTGACGCACAGGCCGTTCAGCGCCGACACCAGGGCGAACCGGCCGTACGACCGGAGACGGGCGGCGCGCCAGGCCGCGTGCGGCGCGGCGGCGAGGGATGACGGGCCCTGCCGCACCTCGGCGCCCGGCTGCCGGGACGCGCCCGCGACGACGGCCGGGGCGCCGGTGTGGCGGGGGAGCAGCACCGAGAACCGGTCCGCGGCCGGGTAGGGGCGGTTGAGGTAGGACAGCTCGCGGAGGTAGGCGGCGGCCAGCGAGCGGTAGCCCGCCTCGTTCGGGTGCGCGGCACCCCAGATGTTGTCCTGCTTGGCCTGGCTCTCGTCCACGTTGTTGACGTACTTGCGGTCCGCGGGGTCGCACCAGGCGTGGCCGCTCCAGCTCTCCTGCTCCACCACGTGCCAGCGGGGGCCCGGCCGGCCGTCGTCGGCGTTGGCCCGCGTCACCGCGGCGCGGATGGCGTCGTTCAGCCCGCCGATCACGGCGGTGGAGATCCAGCGGGTCTCCAGGCCGTCGATGAATTCGTACGGGAGGCCGCCTCCCTCGTAGCAGTAGGCCCCGGTCACGGTCTTCGTCATGTCGGGGTAGGTCGCCCAGTACACGTCCCGCACGCGCGCTCGCAGCGTCTTGCCGTTGCCGTCGGCGTCACCCTGGATCGCGGTGATGAGGCGGTCCAGCTTGCCGCGCAGGTCGGCACGCCATTGGGCGTGGTCGCTCGCGATCTGCTCGATGCCGCAGTTGTTGAACGGCTGCGCGCAGGCCTCGATGATCGGCACGAAGCCGGTGTCGTTGCCGCCCGCGCCGATGGTGAGGACGTCGATGATCCGGTCACCGGCCTCCGCGTTGGCCTGGTCGATCTGCGAGTCCTTCCCGGCCGTGCCGGCCGACCGCTGCGGGGTGAGGATGCCGCCGTCGCCGTCCGGGCTCGACTCCACCGCGGCGCCGCTGCAGGTGTAGTCGTAGTGCGTGAAGTCGTCCCCGTAGGGGCTCGTGGTCCGCAGCTGCTTGAGCACCTGCCTGATGCCCGACAGCTCGGAGCGGTAGCAGGCGTCGTCCACCCACTTACGGCGCGGGTAGGCGTCCGGGTCGAGGTTCGGCGCGCCCTGACCGGCGGCGTAGGAGTCGCCGAGCGACATGACGCGGGTGGTGCGGGCGTCCGGGTTCGGAAGCTGCGGGGGATCGTCCGGGTCGCCGGGGTTCCCGCAGCCCTCCGGCGGGCACTGCGGGGTCGCGGCCAGGGCCGGAGGTGTGCCGGGCAGGCCGGGTAACGCCACGAGGGCGCCCGCGGCGAGCGCCAGCACGGTGGCCAGCGTGGCGATCCGCCGGCGCGCGGGCCGTGGCGTGCCGTTCGCGGCGGGACGGGGCTCCGCGCCGGACGGCTGGAGCGGATCGGGCGGCGTGGTCGAGGACATGGTGACTCCTTCGGGTCTGGATCAAGGGATCGCATGGAACGATCCATGCGCATGCCGCGAACCGTTCCGGCGCACGGAACGGAGGGTCCGGGGTGCGTGGAGCAGCCGTCCGAGGTGGATGGGACGGAGGGTCCGGGGTGCGTGGAGCAGCCGTCCCAGGTGGATGGGACGGGGTGTTCCGGCTGCGCGGAGCGTTCCGGCAGGGAACGGCCACGGCTCGCGCGGCGGGGAACCGGGGGCGGTCACCGGCCACTCGCCGTGCTTGACATGGTGTCAAGCGGTGACACTAAGGCTATGCTTTACACCGTGTCAAGTGGTGATCCGGCGACCAGGGCCAGAATCCTCCGCGCCGCCCGCGAGCTGATCGAGGAACAGCGGGGGACGGGCCCGTCGATGGCCGAGGTGGCCAAGCGCGCCGGCACCTCACGGCAGGCGCTCTACCTGCACTTCGCGGACCGCACCGCGCTGTTCCTCGAGGTGACCAGGGACGCCGACGCCACCGCGCGCACCCCCGCCGAGCAGCGCCGCGTGGACGAGGCGCCGACCGCGCGGGACGCGCTGGCCGAGGCGGTCGCGCTGCAGTGCCGGCTCAAGCCCCGCCTGCACGCCGTCGCCACCGCCCTGGACACGCTGCGGCGCGCCGACGACGCCGCCGGCGCCGCATGGGAGGAACGCGAGCAGGCCCGCCTCACCCGCTGCGAGCACGTGACCCGCCGCCTCGCCGAGGAGGACGCGCTGTCGGCCGAGTGGACCCCCGCCACCGCCGCCCGCCTCATGTGGGCCCTCACCTCCCAGCGCGTGTGGGAGGACCTCGTCCTAGGCCAGGGCTGGTCCGCCGACCAGTACACCCGCCACGTCACCGACCTGCTGGAACGCGCCCTGCTCCGCTGACCCCTACCGCGCGGCCTGCACCGTCCAGCCGTAAGCCGAGGATGGCGTCGGGGGCCGGGCATGCCGTGCCCGAGCCGCGAGCCGAGCCACATCCGCCGCTGCCCGATCTAGCAGCCCCCCATGCCACCGTTCCGCGGTCGCCGCGTGATCGGCCGGCCCCCCGATGTGACGGTCTACGCCGCCAGGAGCCGGCCGAGCGCCGCCCGCCGGCCGGGGAAGGGGCCGGAGGTCCGGCCCCGGCCCGTGCCGCCCAGCCCGCCGGAATCGTTTCCCGAAGACTCCACCGACGCCACGGTCACGATGCCTTCCCTTTTCGGCATGCCGTTTCACGCATGCCTGCTCGACCAAACAAGAATGCGAACCGAATGAGCACACGCGAAACCGAGAAGCGCCCCGAAGAATTGCCACCCCAAGGCGGCGACCAAGCCCTTGGGAGCGCTCCCACCAAGTCCGACCACCATACGACAGAGGAAAACAGCCCCGCAAGATACCTTGTGCACCCGCTGATCCGCCCACCGGGCCCCCTTTCGCGGCACCATTGCGTTCCACCCGGCTTCTTGCTCCTATTCGGCTCGGCACACCCCCGGACGCCACCTTCGGGACGCGTCTCCCGTGCGCACGACGCCAGAAACACCGGGCGCCGCGAGGAAAAGCAGTACCCGGTCCCACGGGGTCCGGAGAGTTTCAAGAGAGGCGCCGATGAACGGCGACGCCGGACCCCCGCGTGATCGGCTCGGACGGAAAGCGGTCAGGGCAGGAACAGCCGGAACGCGGCGAGTCCTCTGAACGTGGCGACGAACAGGACACCGCACTCGGTCAGCGCCACATCCAGGACGTGGGTTTCGAGCGTCAGCTTGAGCAGCGGCTCCGGCACGCTCAGCCGCCGGATCTCGATCTCGCCGCCGGGCCTGGCGAGCGCGACGAGGTCCCCGGTGTGGTGAAGGCGTGGCGGGACCCAGGTGCCTCCCATCCCACACCACGGCGTCCAGCCCGTGGCCACCGGTGAGCGACGTCACCCAGGGCGGCCAGGGTGAGCGGCCAGGAGATCGCGTCGACCGGGGCCGGCGGCTCGTCTACGGCGTCCGGACGTCGGTCACCTGACAGAGGTGGTCGGTGGTGAAGGCGCGGTACTCGACACGTCCCCGAGATTCGATCGGCCGTCAGCCCGGCATCGGTGGCAAGCGTCGGCAGGAGTTCGCCGGTCCGCAGGTCGCGAACGTGAGTGATTTTTCAGCCTTGCCAGCCGACTGAGGCCGACCGGCGAGCCGCCCGCCGACACCGCAGTGACGAAAGTGGCGATTTCGTAGGTGCGTTCCGCGTCGGCGGACAGCACGTGCCGGCCCGCCCGTCGTCCCGTCCCAGACCCTGCCCCACGGCGCCGATGTGTCCACGAGCGCCGGCCGCGTCCGCACCCGAGGGAAGCCGCCGTGCTCGGCCTGGCCCTGCCCCTCACCGTGGTGTGCGGCCTGTGGCCGCGACGGCTCTCCTCTACCTGGCCGGGTGCGCTTCCCGCCGCCGCCCTCTGCGCCGGTCCGCGCCGCGTCCTGGTCGCCATGCCCCGTCGGCGGGGCCCGGCGGCCAGTCGCGGCGGGCGGGACTACTCGGCGTACCAGTGGCAGCGGTGCCACCAGTACGGGCAGCAGTGGTACCAGGGCTGGTAGCGGTGCCACCACCAGCACCACAGTGGGCGCCAGGGGAACCAGACGTCCCATGGGATGAATCGGTGGATCGGGACGATCTCTGGGATCCTCAGTTCGGTGAGGTCGGACTTGGACAGCTCCAGGCCGGCCTCGCGGGTGAGTTCGAGCACCGACAGCCCGGACGTTCCTCCGTCGCGGGCCCTGTCCTCGGTGATCCGGCGCAGCCGTTCGAAGACTTCCCCGGCTTCGGCGTTCGCCCGTAGGAACACTTCGTCGCTCTCTGGCATCTCAGCCCCCTTCGATGTCGCTCGTGCCATGTCACCGATGGTGACGGTGGCGGCGCGCTGCGACATCGGGGACGGGCCTGGGGAAACCACTAGGAACACGCCTCGCCGGCCGCCCTGGGGGAGGTCTCCGTGGCGAGGGTGGGCAGTCGCGGAGGCGTCTTCATCGCCGCCTCCGCGAATTCGCACCCGTCGCGGTCCTGAGGCAGGCCGGTGAGAATTGCGCTCACCGCGCGGCCCCGGGGTCCGCTGCTCCCCGTATTCGAGCGCCTGGAACGGGCATTCCAATTGACCGGCGTCCTTGGCTGTTACTGCCTTCAAGGACTTCTGGTGTTCAAATTCGGCAACGATGTGCCGAAGCGTGCCTGCGGCCTATGGGAGGCATTGTGCTACCTGGCCGCCGCTATCTGTTCGCCGGCGCTCGTTCGGTGGGATAACGCCTTCCGATATGCGTGTTCCGCCTGTTCCGGTCTTCTGGAGTGTCGTGAAATTTACATGACGGCTTTTCAAATCTTCGGGTGCGGTGGGCGGGCCGGGGACCCTGCCGTGAGCAGGCACGGCAGGGTCCCCGGCCCGCCCCAGCCCGACACCTGTGTCAGGCCGTCGGTGGTTCGCGCACCGTTGTCGGGTCTCCTCTGGACCCGGAGCGGGCAATGGTCGGCGTCACCCGTGGCCGGGCACCGACCACCGGCTCAGTGGCCGGCTGAGGTGGTCACGCGGCCGGCCAGGATGGCGCCGTGGATGGAGTCCCAGAGTTGGATTCGGGCGTTCATCGCGGTGTTCACGGTGTTCGCGCACTCGTCCCACTTGACCTTGTCGTCGCCGCACAGGTCGATGAGCATCTGCATGGCCATGGGGGTGTGCTCGTCGGCGTCGACCTCGATGTGCCGGGCCAGGTAGTCCTTGAAGTGCGCGAGTTTGCCGCCGTGGTCGTCGATCCGGATGACTCTCTCGAACATCTCCGGGATGAGGTCCTCGCGGCCGAAGGCGAAGGCGGCGGCCTGGCAGTGCGCCGGAGCCATGTCCAGGATGCCCCAGGTCGTGGCGACGAAGTCCGCGGCGGCCTTCGGCACGCCCTCGGTCGTCAGCGCCTCGGGCACGCTTTCCCCGGCGCGCAGCCGGTCGATGAAGGTCTCCACGGGCACCGTGCTCGTCCCGGCCTGACGCATCCCCTGCATGTAGAGCTCGAAGTGGCTGCTGTAGCCGTCCTCCATCTCGTCGCTCTCCTCGACCAGGACGATCTCGTTGACCAGCCGCCGGCAGACCGTCGGTCCCTCGGGCGTCCACGGCACCCGTACGCAGGTGAGCTGAAGCTGCAGGCTCTTCAGCAGGGACATGAAGTCCCAGACCGCGAACACGTGATGTGCCATGAATGTATTCACGTCGTCGATCTCCACCATCGACTGATACATCTCGTGCGCCAGGACCTTTTGCCGAATCGGCTCGATAGCTCCCTTCAGCGCATTGAGGCCGGAATGGTCGGCATCGAAGTGATAGCGCGACATCGCCATGGAGACGCTCCAGACAGTCTCGACTCCGGGAGGGGCTATTCTTTGCCCGGTCCCGCTCAGTCAGATAGTTTCCCACTTGACCAACTAATTCAAGCCATGTAAACCCCCTAGGGGGGAAGCGGAATAACAAATCCCCTAGGGGGGCCCAGAATTCAGCGCGACGCACTTTCCGCCGCCGCGCCACCCCGGCGGGACGTGGCGGAGCCGGTGCGGGTCCACGCGTCGTGGGGCTCAGAGGTGGCCCGGAAACACAGCGGCGCCGTACCCGGAACCGGGTACGGCGCCACACACGCTCACGTGACCTCACCGGCGGCCCTGGCCGCTGGTGAGACACCTATGGTGGGCGATACTGGGATTGAACCAGTGACCTCTACCGTGTCAAGGTAGCGCTCTCCCACTGAGCTAATCGCCCGGGTGTTCGCCGGATGGGAACTTGAGGTGGAGACGGGATTTGAACCCGTGTACGCGGCTTTGCAGGCCGCTGCCTCGCCTCTCGGCCACTCCACCGGGCGAGGCCCCGGCAGGCAAGGCCTCTCCGAGCGGACGACGGGATTCGAACCCGCGACCCTCACCTTGGCAAGGTGATGCTCTACCAGCTGAGCCACGTCCGCGTGATCTGCCGGTGAACACCCGGCCTCACGCAGAGAACTCTAGCGAATCCCGGCCAAGTCCCCAAACCGAAACCCGGGTGGCGGCGGCGTCCCGGGTCGGGGGGACGATCGGGTAAGGGGCTACCATGCTTGGCACTGGTTACCGAGCGGAGAGTGGCGGCGGGATGGGCAGCGAGGTCGTGGAGGTCGGAGCGGGGGAACTCGGCTTCGGTCAGGTGGTCGAGGTGGCCCGGCGCGGGGCGGCGGTGCGGCTCGGCGACGAGGCGGTCACCGCGATCACCCGGGCCCGGACGAGGATCGACGAGCTCGCGCAGAGCCCCACGCCGGCGTACGGCGTCTCCACCGGGTTCGGGGCGCTCGCCACCCGGCACATCGACCCGGCGCTGCGCGCGCGGTTGCAGCGCTCGCTGGTGCGCTCGCACGCCGCGGGGTCGGGGCCCGAGGTGGAGGACGAGGTGATCCGGGCGATGATGCTGCTGCGCCTGCGCACCCTCGCCACCGGGCACACCGGGGTGCGGCCCGCGACCGCCAGGCTGCTCGCCGGCCTGCTCAGTGCAGGGATCACCCCGGTGGTGCACGAGTACGGCAGCCTGGGCTGCTCGGGGGACCTGGCGCCGCTGTCCCACGTCGCGCTCGCGCTGATGGGCGAGGGCGCCGTGCGGGTGCGCGGCGGCGAGCCCGTGCCGGCCGGCGAGGCGCTGAAGGAGGCGGGGCTGGAGCCGGTGGAACTGGCCGCCAAGGAGGGTCTCGCCTTGATCAACGGCACCGACGGCATGCTCGGCATGCTGATCCTGGCCCTGGACGACCTGACCCGCCTGCTGCGCACCGCCGACCTCGCCGCCGCGATGAGCGTGGAGGCGCTGCTCGGCACCGACCGGGTGTTCGCCCCCGAGCTGCAGGCGCTGCGCCCGCACCCGGGGCAGGCCGCGTCCGCGGCGAACCTCATGGCGCTGCTGCGCGACTCGCCGATCATGGCCTCGCACCGCGACGACACCTGCACCCGCGTCCAGGACGCCTATTCCCTGCGCTGCGCCCCCCAGGTCGCCGGGGCCGCCCGCGACACCGTCGCGCACGCCGCCGCCGTGGCGGCCCGCGAGCTGGTGGCCGCCATCGACAACCCGGTCGTGCTGGACGACGGCCGCGTCGAGTCCAACGGCAACTTCCACGGCGCCCCCGTCGGGTACGTCCTGGACTTCCTGGCCATCGCCGCCGCCGACGTCGCCTCCATGTCCGAGCGCCGCACCGACCGCATGCTCGACGTCTCCCGCAGCCACGGCCTCCCGGCCTTCCTCGCCGACGACCCCGGCGTCGACTCCGGCCACATGATCGCCCAGTACACCCAGGCGGCCATCGTGTCGGAGCTGAAGCGCCTCGCCGTCCCCGCCAGCGTCGACTCGATCCCGAGCTCGGCCATGCAGGAGGACCACGTCTCCATGGGCTGGTCCGCCGCCAGGAAGCTCCGCCGCTCCGTCGACGGCCTGACCCGCGTGCTCGCCGTGGAGATCCTCACCGCCGCCCGCGCCCTGGACCTGCGGCGGCCCCTGACCCCGGCCCCCGCCACTGCCGCCGTGGTCGCCGCCGTCCGCCTGGAGACCCCCGGCCCCGGCCCCGACCGCTACCTGGCCCCCGAGATCGAGTCGGTGACCCGGATGGTCGAGGCCGGCACCCTGCTGACCGCCGCCGAGTCGGTCACCGGCCCCCTGGCCTGACCGGCGCGGGGAGCGCGGCGACGACGTCCACCTCGATCAGCAGCCCGGGACGGAACAGCCGCGGGACCTCCACGGTCGTGCTGGACGGCGGCGGCCCGGTGATGCGGCGCCGGCGGACGTCGGCGTAGCCCGGCAGGTCCGCCATGTCGGTGAGGTGACTGCGGATGTTGACCACGTCGTCCAGGGTGCAGCCCTGGTCGGCGAGGATGCGCTCCAGGTAGTCGAAGACGCACTCCGCCTGCCGCGTGATGTCCCCCTCGCCGACCACCTCGCCGTGCTCGTCCAGCGCGGCCTGGCCGGAGACGAAGAGCAGGCCCCCCGAGCGGACGGCGTGGGAGTACGCCCCGGCGGGGGCGGGCACCGAGGACGGGTTGAGCCTGACGGGCCGGGACGGCCGGGACGCGGCCACCGAGGGGATGACGGCGGTGAGGTCGGCGTCCCCCAGGCCCTCGGCGACGGCGGCCTCCAGCCGGTCCCTGGCGGCCGCGGCGAGGGTCTGGGTGTCGTGCGCGGCCAGGGTGAGGTCTTTGGCGGCCAGGCCCAGGGCGTACCGCGCGGGCGGCGGCCCGTCGAGCACGGCCGGGCGCAGGCGCTCGGCCAGGCCGCCGAGCGGCGTGGCGGACAGCACGTCCAGCAGGGCCGCGCGGTCGACCCCCTGGGCGGCGGCGTAGGCGAGCGTCTCGGCGAGCAGCACTTGGGCGGGAACCACCGCGCTCATCACGGCGAGCTTCATGGCCGCCCCCGCCCCGAGGGGCCCGGCCTCGCGCACGGTGCCGAAGACCCGCAGCACCTCACGGCAGCGGTCCAGGTCGGCCGGCGCCCCCCCGGCGAGCACGAGGAGCGTGCCGTCCGCGGCGGGCCCGACGCTGCCGAGCACTGGCGCGTCCACCAGGCCGACGTCCCCGGGCAGCGACGCCCGCAGCCGCGCCACAGCCTCCGGCCCGATGGTGGACATCTCCACCACCAGGGCCCCCGCGCGAGGCCGGGCCGCCGCCAGCACCTCCCGCACCGCCGCCGGGTCCCGCAGCATGGTGACGACCAGGTCGGCGTCCGCCGCCGCCTCCGCCGCCGTGGCGGCCATCCTCACGCCGGGGACTTCCTTGGCCGTGCGGTTCCACGCCGTCACCTCGTGCCCGGCGGCGGCGAGGCGGCGTGCCATGGGGACGCCCATGCGTCCCAGTCCGAGAAATGCGATCACCCGCCCGACGCTACGCCGCGCCCGAGCCATGTCACCACCGACTAGATTGCATACGAGTCATGCGCCACGGGAATGGATGAGCGATGTTCGACCTGGACGCCCTGCGCCTGCTCGACGTGGTGGCCCGCACGGGGTCCTTCACCGCGGCGGCGGCCGAGCTGAACTACACCCAGTCCGCGGTGTCGCGCCGCATCGCCGCCCTGGAGCGCGCGGCGGGCGGCCCGCTGTTCGAGCGGCTGGCCCGCGGGGTGCGGCTCACCCCGGCGGGGACCGTGCTGCACCGGCACGCCCGGGAGGCGCTGGAGCGGCTCGACCTGGCCTCGGGGGAGCTGGCCGCGATCCACGGCGGGACGGGCGGCCGGCTGCGGGTCGGGGCGTTCGCGTCGGCCAACGCGGTGCTGGTGCCCGAGGCGCTGCGCGCGTTCAGGCGTGAGTGGCCGCGGGTGGAGATCTCGCTGGTGGAGGGCCTCAGCGGCGCGCTGATGACGCGCCTCGGGGACGGCGCGCTCGACATCGCGGTGGTCAGCGACTACCCGCTGGGGCTGCTCCCGGAGGGCGAGGCCCGGCTGACCCCCCTGCTCACCGACGAGCTGCTGCTGGCCCTGCCTCCCGGCCACCCGCTGGCGGGGAAGCCCGAGATCGGGTTCGCCGACCTGCGGGAGGAGAACTGGATCAACGGCGCGCCGCCCGATCGCCCCACGGTGCTCGCCGAGTACTGCGCCAGGGCCGGTTTCACCCCCAAGGTGGGCATCCGCATCCACGAGTGGACCGGCAAGCTCGGCTACGTCGCCGCGGGCCTCGGGATCACCCTGGTGCCCTCCATCGCGGCCAGGGCCGTCCGGCGCGACGTGGTGCTGCGGTCCCTGAGCGGGCAGGCCCCCCGCCGTCAGGTCCAGGCGGCGCTGCCCCGCACGGCCCCGCTGCCCGCCGCGCTGGCCCTCCTCGACCTCCTGCGGGAAACCGCACGGAGCGCGGGAAGCGGGCACGAGCTGGGACAGGAGAGAATGGATAGGTGTATTTCGCCCACATCAACGGCTGGTTGGCCACGCGCCTGAGGGATGTGACCACCGACCTCGGGGCGCTGGACGGCGAAGGCTGGTGGGCCGTCGTGGTGACCTACGAGGGCAAGGTCACCTGCGCCCGGTTCGACGACGTACGTCCCGCGCCCCTGCCCGCCCCCACGGGCCGCTGGCCGTCCGCCCTCACCTGGACCTCCTCCCTGGACCGCTCCGGCTACGAGGACGGCGTCCGGCGCATCCGCGAGCTGATCGGCGAGGGGGAGGTCTACCAGGCCAACCTGTGCCGCGTGCTGACCGCCGCCCTGCCCGGGGACGCCGACCCGCTCGTGCTGGCCCACCGGCTGGCCCGCGGCAACCCCGCGCCGCGCGCCGCCGTCGTCGAGCTGCCCGGCCTGTCCGTCGTGTCCGCCTCCCCGGAGCTCTACCTGTCGCGCCGGGGCGGCGTCGTGGAGTCCCGCCCGATCAAGGGCACCGGGGTGACCGCCGCCGACCTGCTGGAGAAGGACTACGCCGAGAACGTCATGATCGTCGACCTGGTGCGCAACGACCTGGGCCGGATCGCCGATGTGGGATCCGTCACGGTTCCGGAGCTGTGCGTGGTCGAGGAGCACCCGGGACTGGTGCACCTCGTCTCCACCGTCCGGGCCAGGCTCGCGGCGGGTACGGGCTGGGCGGAGCTGTTCTCGGCGACGTTCCCGCCGGGGTCGATCACCGGCGCGCCGAAGTCCTCGGCGGTTCGAATCATCAATGAGCTCGAACCAGAGCCAAGAGGGCCGTACTGTGGGGCAGTGGGCTGGGTCGACGCCGGCAAACGCGAAGGCGCGCTGGCCGTCGGCATCCGCACCTTCTGGATCGAGCGCGACCTCATCCGTTTCGGCACCGGCGCAGGCATCACCTGGGGCTCGGACCCGGGGCGCGAGTGGCGCGAGACCGAGCTGAAGGCCTCCCGGCTCATCGCGCTCGCGTCCGGCGGGGCCGACACGCGGGCCCGGCCGAGCCCGGAAGAATTGGAGAACCACTAGATGAACGTTCCGGTGTGGGTCAACGGCGAGTTGATCGACCCCGCGCAGGCCGCCGTTTCGGTCTTCGACCACGGCCTGATGGTCGGCGACGGCGTCTTCGAGACGATCAAGTGCGTCAACGGCGAGTCGTTCGCCCTGACCCGCCATCTGGACAGGCTCATGCTCTCCGCGGAGCGCCTCGGCCTGCCCGCGCCCGACGTCGCGTCCATCGCCGACGGCATCCGCGCCTGCCTGGCCGCCGCGCCCGCCTGGCCGCTCGGCCGGATCCGCGTCACCTACACCAGCGGCAGCGGCCCGCTCGGCTCCGACCGCGGCAACCAGGGCACCACGTCCGTCGTGATCGTGGGCGCGCAGGCGCCGTTCCCGGACAGCGCCGCGGTCACCGTGGTGCCGTGGCCGCGCAACGAGCGCGGCGCCCTGGCCGGGGTGAAGAGCACCTCCTACGGCGACAACGCCAAGGCGCTCGCCTACGCCAAGGAGCGCGGCGGCCAGGAGGCGATCTTCGAGAACCTCGTGGGCCACCTGTGCGAGGGCACCGGCAGCAACATCTTCATCGTCAAGGACGGCCACCTGGTCACACCCACGCTGGCCTCCGGCTGCCTGGCGGGCGTCACTCGCGCGCTGGTGCTGGAGTGGCACGGCGGCGACGAGGCCGACGTGCCCATGTCGGCGCTGTACGAGGCGGACGAGGCGTTCCTCACCTCCACCACCCGCGACGTCCAGCCGATCAGGCTGGTGGACGACACCGTGCTGCCCGCCGCGCCCGGTCCCGTCACCGCGAAGGCGATGCGGGTGTTCGCCGAGCGCGGCGCGGCCGACCTCGACCCCTGATCACTCGGGGTAGGACACCTGGGTCTGGGCGTTGAACTCGTCCAGTTTGACCTGCTTGGCCGGGTTGGTCAGCGGGTCGTCCACGGAGATGACGTCCAGGCCCTTGGTGATGTCGCTGGAGTACACGTACCCGTTGTAGTAGTACGCCGACCAGGAGCCGCCGAGCCGGGGCTCGGTGCCGGAGAGCGGGCCGCGGTCGACGTAGGCGATCTCCTTGGGCTTGGCGGGGTCGGTGTAGTCGATGACCGAGACACCGCCCTGGTACCACGCCTGCACCATGATCGTCTTGCCGGGGACGGGCAGCAGCGAGCCGTTGTGCGCGACGCAGTTCTCCGCCCCGGTCTGGGTTCTCGGGATCTTGTAGTACGCCCCGGTGCGGCGCAGCGCGCGGCCGTCCACGATCTCGTAGATCGCGTCGGCGCCCCTGTCGGCGCCCGCCTTGAGGTCGCAGGTGGGGGCGATGCCGCCGCCGAGCTCGTCGCTGAAGATCACCTTGCTGGCGTCGTTGGTGAACGTCGCCGAGTGCCAGATCGAGAAGTTCTCCGCGTCGGTGACCTGCTGGAGCACCTTCGGCTTGGTCCGGTCGGAGATGTCCATCAGGATGCCGTTGCCCAGGCACGCCCCGGCGGCCAGGTCCTTCTCCGGGTAGACCGTGATGTCGTGGCAGCCGCTGGTGGCGCCGGGCCCGG
Source organism: Sphaerisporangium aureirubrum (assembly GCF_042658925.1). Lineage (NCBI taxonomy): Bacteria > Bacillati > Actinomycetota > Actinomycetes > Streptosporangiales > Streptosporangiaceae > Sphaerisporangium > Sphaerisporangium aureirubrum. The sequence goes on along the minus strand of NZ_JBHSRF010000011.1, from coordinate 46,901 downwards.
TCTCGTCGGCGCCGTCCTCGAACAGCACGGGCTGGGCGATGATCCTCGCCTTGGCCGGGTCGTTCACCGGCACCTCGACGATGGCGATCGAGTCGTGCGGCGGCTTGCACTTGGCGGTGTCGGGGGCCGGGCCGAACGACGACACGTACAGGTAGACCGTGGCCGCGTCCTTGCCGGGGACCAGCGTGTGGGTGTGCGAGCCGCACTGGGTCTCCACGGACTTCAGGTACCGGGGCTTGGCGGGGTCGGAGACGTCGAAGATCCGGATGCCCTCCCAGCCGCTGACGGCGTCGCCGCGGTCGCTCTCGCAGGTCTCGTCGCTGCGCGGCTCGTCCACCGACAGGAACACCAGGTTCCCGGAGACCGAGATGTCGTTCTGGCCGCCGGGGCAGACCACCCGGGTGACCACCTTGGGGTGCGCCGGGTCGCTGATGTCGTGGATGGTGAAGCCCTCGTAGTTGCCGACGTAGGCGTGGTCGCCGCGGAACGCCAGGTCGGTGCCCCAGGCCTGGTCGCCGTCGAACGGCGCGGACAGCGGGACGTTGGCCACCAGCCGCGCGTTGGGGCTGTGCTGCACCCCGTCGCCGGACGACGACGCCCCTGGCGTCTTCGGCACCACCGAGTCCGCCGGGCCCGGGGGCGGCGTGTCCGGGGCGCACGCGCCGAGGAGTATCGCCGCCGTCGCGATCATCGCGATGGCCCCCATACGCCGCACGCCCACAACGCCCCCTGCCTGTCCGCTCTGGATATGGAAATCTGCCCCAGTATGGAAGCTATGTCGTTGCGGCGGGGCACGAGAGGGCTTTTGGTAACGGTTGTGCTGGCATCCGGCCTCACCGGCTGCACCGGCGCCGCCGCCCCACAGCCTGGGGCCGCGCCCGTCGCGGGGACCGGCGCGCCGGTGATCGTCCCGGGCGCCCCGGGAGACCGGGGCCGCGTCGCCACGCCGGGCGAGCGGGTGGGGGAGCCGGAGTCGGGCGCGTCCGCGGGCGACGTGCTGTTCACCGAGCGGATGATCCCGCACCACCGGCAGGCGCTGGAGATGGCCGGGCTCGCCCCGGACCGGACCACGACCGCGGCGGTGCTCGGCCTGTGCCGGCGCATCACGGCAGGCCAGGGACCGGAGATCGAGGTGATGTCGCGCTGGCTGCTGGCCCAGGGGCAGGAGGTCCCGGCGGGGCACGGGCACGAGCCCGACCCGGCGTACGGGATGGCGAGCCTCGCGGAGATGAACCGCCTGCGGGCGGCGCGCGGGACGGAGTTCGACGCGCTGCTGCTGCACCTGATGATCAGGCATCACGAGGGCGCGCTGCGGATGGCGGGGGAGGAGATCGCCCAGGGGGGCGACCAGCTCCTGCTCAAGATGGCCGGTGACATCGCCTCCGGGCAGCGCGCGGAGATCGTCAGGATGCGGAGACTGCTGAACTGACCTGGCTCAGGAGCTCCAGAGCATGTTCGACAGCTCTTCGTCCAGGTCCATGAAGTCGGCCTCGCGACCGGCCGACACCAGCTCGTAGGTGCGGTGCAGGAACTCGGTGAGCGGTGGCAGCGGCACCTCGAACAGCGCCTGCCCGAAGGGCGAGGTCAGGCTGATGTTCAGCGTGCGCTCGCCGTCGGCCCGCGCCGGCCACACCTGCACGTCCCCGTCGCCCACCCGCCGGACGATGCCGACGGTCAGGAGTTCACGCGCGAAGATCCACTCGACCGGCTCGTCGTTCCCCACGTGGAAGGCCATCCTGATGGCGTACGGGTCGTCGGCCGTATAGCTGAGCCCGGCGAGGAGGGGGACGGTGGTACGGTCGGGGACCACAAGTCGAAGGCCCAGCTCGGCAGAGACGGTGGCGTTCATCGTCAGCCAAACCTTTCATGGTGGGTCCCCTTGGCGGGGCTTGGATGGTGGTGCTCTGAAGGACTTCGCCCGGAGCTGTGTCTGCGAAACGAAGAGACCTGCAGGAAAGATTCCGCTCCTGGGCCCTTCTGTAACGCATCTCACAGCGCGACATTTCTGCTTCTACCTGGTCAAACATCGCTTAGAGGTGCGTGTTTGCAAGTGTTTTGCGCGTCGATCCGGCCGTCCTACGGGGCATCTACGGGTGACTGTGGGTAAAGATCATAAGTGGTGCGATTCGGATGAGTATGGGGCATGACGATGCTATGACAACACCCCCCTGCCGTGCCGCACTCCGGCGAACCTTTCCCTCGTGTCGCCCACGTTCCGGCCCCCCGCAACTCCCCACCGCCCATGAGTCCCCCTGCCGCTCGCATCCCCGAGATCACTTTCCTCCACCGCTTCGCCACCGCCCCCCGAAGTGAGGTATGGTTTTCCCCGTCGGCGGATCCACCCGCGACCCCGACGATCAAGGGCGATTAGCTCAGCGGGAGAGCGCTTCGTTCACACCGAAGAGGTCACTGGTTCGATCCCAGTATCGCCCACACAGCCCACAGGCCGCCTCCGTTTCACGGAAGCGGCCTTCTTGATCTTCTGAGTGACCAACTGAGTGACTAAGCCTCTCCCTGCCTCATCGGGAAGATGACGTCCATGGCCTCCGCTCCCTCCAGCAGCACCGGCCGTATCTGCTTGCGGTAGACCTTCTCCGTGACCGCCGTTCCCTGGTGTCCGACCAACCGGGAGATGTTCTCCAGAGGCACCCCGCTGTCCGACAGCAGCGAGACGAAGCTGTGCCGCATCTCCCGTGGCGTCCAGTCCTGAGCCGTCAGGCCGGCGTCCCGCACGATGGCCCGGAACGACCGCCGGACGTTCCCGGCGGCGAGCGCTGTCCCGAACCGAGTGCAGAACACCAGATCCATGTCCCGCCACTTTGTCCCCGCCGTCCGCCGGATGGCATTCTGACGCTCCCTATGGACCTGTAGAGCGTCCACACAGCGCTTCGGCATGGCAAGGGTGCGCCGAGACCTCTGCGTCTTCGTGTCCTCATGAGCGCGCACCGAACGCCAGACCATGATGGACGGCGGAACAGGCGGTTCGGCGTCGGGCCTGCCCTCCAGATCCACATGTGACCAGGTGAGCGCGCGAAGTTCCTCTGTCCGAGCGCCGATGAGCAGAGAGAGCACGACGTAGGCGTGCAAGGGCTTCCCCGTCGCTGCGTTCAGCACCGCTTCTGCCTGGTTGAGTGTGAGGGACTTGGACGGCCGGCCAGGCTTGCCTCGTGGCACCTCGCAGAGCAGCACCACATTCCGCTTCACCTTGTCCCTAGCCTGAGCACGGCTCACCGCACGCTTGAGGATCGAACGGATGTCCAGCAGGGTCCGCGTGCTGAGCGTCTCGGCCTTGTTCGCCAGCCAACGGTCCACGTCGTCCGCAGTGAGTTCCCGAAGCTTCCGCGCACCGAGCGCCGGGATCACATGAGTGTTCGCCAGGATCGTGCGATTCTCGACGGTGGCGACGTCCCGGCCGGTCAACCCGAACTCCAACCAGTTCCGTACGGCGTCGGCAACCGTGTAGTTCCCCGTGGCCACGGTCAGGCCGTCGTCGTGGTCCCGATGAATCTCCTTCAGCTTGTCCTTCGCTTCGGTCTTGGTCTTCCCGCTCGCTCTGCGGACGATCCGCTTACCCTCCGGCGTATAGCCGACCGTCACGGACGCTATCCAGCGGTTCCGTCGTTCGTCCCAGTGCAATCCGCCGTCGCCCCGGCTCCGTCGTTTGGTCATCAGGCGGCCTCCTGCGCTTCCTTCTCCAGTAGGGCGATGTAGTCGCGGATCGCTCCGGCGGTGATCAGGCGGGAACGGCCCTGCTTGACCGAGCGCAGGCGGCCGGCACGGAACTGTTCGTAGATGACGGTCCGGCTCATGCTCAGCAGCCGCATGGCGTCGGTCACCCGGTAGAGCTGGTTGTCGTCGAGCCGGATCATGTCCGGCGCTAAGGCGGTCATGGGAGGGGGTTCTCCTTGTCGGCGGGGACGGCGGGGACACCCCATAACGAGGGCTGTCCCTGAAGGTCGGCGGCGTTCGCGCTGTTGGACGTCGAGTCGGGGACGGCGGGGACGGCGGGGACGCTTCCGGGGGTGGCGACCGTGGGAAGCCGGTAGCGTCCGGCGGGGTCGGCGCAGAGCTGCCCGTCAGCGGTCATGCGCTGGCAGGTTTTCTTGACGTTGTCGTAGGCCAGGCTGATCGCTTCGGCGATGACCTTCGGCGTGGTGTTGGGATGCTGGCGGACGTGCCGGAGGATGGCCGCGCGGGTGGCCGACAGGGTGTGATCCTCGGGCGGGCCGTCGAGTAGGCGCCAGATGCCGGCGGTGGGTTCGAACGCCATGGCGTACTCGGCTTCCTCGACGTCGCGTCCGGTGACGTGAAGCACGCCGTCAGCGGTTCCCCTCGCGCGCTTGAGTACCAACGTGGCGTCGGCGGCGCCGGCGAGTCCATTGGTGCCGGAGACCTCGGCTAGGAAGTCGTCTGAGGCCATCTTGCGGACGTGGTGAACCAGTACGACGGCCACCCCGAACGTGTCGGCAAGACCCTTGGCTCTGCTCATGGCGGCGTAGTCGGCGTCGTAGGCGGACAGTCCGGGCGGGGTAAGGCCGCGCACCTTGGCGAAGACGTCGATGACCACCATGCGGGCGCCGGGGTTGCGCTCCAGCCAGCGCGAGATGGCTTCCTCCCCGCCCTGCGGGAGGGTCGGGCAGTGGGTGGCCAGCGTCAAATCACGCGGCGCGGGTGCGCTATTCAAGATCTTGCGCATGCGGGACTGGAGACGACGGGGAGTGTCCTCCAACGCGAGGTAGAGCACCGGTCCCGGCTCTACCTCGATGGCCTCCAGAGCCTTGCCACCGGCGGCGACGGCGATGGCCGTACTCAGCGACAACCACGATTTACCGACCTTCGGCGGTCCGGCCAGCAGGTTGAGCCCTTCGGCGATGACCCCGGGTACCGCCCACTTGGTCTCGGGGAAGGTCATGGCCATCAGTTCGTCGGCGGACCACGAGGTGCGGAACGGCACGTCCGGACGGTCGCGGGGCGGGTGGACCGCGTCGCCGGAGACCAGACGCAGGTGAGCGGGACGCTCGGGGCCGTTCACGCGGCGACCCTTCGGGGCCTTCGTGCGCCGGCGCGAAGTCCGGACGCGATGGTGCGCTGTGCCTCGCCCCAGGGCTGGCCGACGTTGTGAGCGGCGTCGGTGAGCCATGCGGTGACGTGGGACTCGGACAGCTCACCACCGGCCACGAGCTGTCCCAGCGCGACCGACGCGCGGTAGAGCGCGACGTTGTGCGCCTTCGGCGGTGAGCCGGTCACCCGCTCCAGTTCGCTGACCACGGCGGCGCGGACGTAGCCGCCGCGCCGGTCGGTGGCCACCGGAACAGCTACCGGCCGTTGCGGCGGAAGCGGTGCCGGACGCAACCGGTCGACCAGCCACCCGGGTAACGGCGCCGGCGGAGCGGGGTGGATCACGTCGTAGGTACCGGCGCCGTCCGGCAGGTCGACGAAACTCCCGGGGCCGACGACGTACCCACCGGCCGCGCGAGTGTCGATCAGCCAGCCCAGCTTCCCCACGGTGTTGCCGAGCCCGGTGCCGTCCGGCGCGGCGTAGTACAGATGCATCCCTCCCCGCCGGGTACGGACCTGGAAGGTCTCCAGCGTCACGAAGGGTTGGTTGGCCTGCTCGCAGACCAGCGCGAGCACGTCAGCGCCGTCGCTGACTCCGGGCAGGTCCCATTCCGGCGGCGGCTTCTCGTCGGGCTTGGGGGTGTCCAGGTCGAGTACGACCAGCCGGGACGGTCCGCACGCGATCCCGACGCCGTAGGGCTGGCGTGCCCACCAGCGTCGGATGGTGTCGGGGTCGGTTGTGGCACGGCCTTCCCAGTTGGTGAACCCGGGGCGTGGTCGCTTGTCCCCGGGGGTGAGCGGGAAGACGTGCCAGCCGCGTGCGGCGGCGGCCAGGGCGTAGCGGGTGAGATTGGCCATCATGCGGCACGTCCTTCTGTCTCGGCGAGCAGAGCGGTAGTGATCGCGATTTCCTGGCAGACCTTGTGCGTGGGGCGGCCGTCGTCAGCGCGGAAGTGGGCGGTCTTGCCGCAGTGCCGGCAGGGGTCCGGGCGTGGTCCGGTGTAGGTCAGGCAGTTGGCGCAGTCTTTGGGGTGGCGGGGGTGTGAGCCCGGACGGGTCGTGACGCGCACGTCGCAGCACAGGACACAGCCGACGCGGTGGTGAAGACAGGGCCGCTTGGACCAGTCGAGCTGGATACGCCCCTCATAGAGCCGGTACCGCTTGCCCTGGTAGGTCAGGATCGGTTCGCTGTCCATCAGGTGCCGTTTCGGTGGCGTCGGGCGTAGTTGATGGCGCGGCGGCCGATGCGCAGGCGCAGACCGGTGCCCTCGCAGCGGCGGCAGTACCGGGCCTTGCGGCGGATGCCGCCGGGACGGGGACGGATCTTTCCCTCTCCCTCGCAGCGACGGCAGGGGCCGAACGGGGCCACCGCGCACCGCAGGAGGTAGACCGTCAGCCACAGGACAGCGGCGAGGGCCGACCAGACCAGTACGGCGGCCAGGGAAATGGGCAGGACGGTCGCGGGGTGGGAGGTCGCGGTCGCGGCCAGGAGGGTCATGGCAGAGCTCCAGAGCGGGTCATCGGGCGTGGTGAGCCGAGCCCGCTACCCGCGACCTGCGGATATCCGGGCTGGTCAGATGAGGTTTGGCCGGTCGCGGGACGGGTCGCGGCGGCGCGACCGGTCGCGGGTGGGCCGCGACCCCGGACGGCACCTGTCGGGGGTGCCGTCCGGGCGCGGTGCCTCTATCCGGTGGGGGATTCCCGGCGGGAGAGGGCGGCGGCGACGGCGGCCTTCTTGGCGCCCTTGAGCGTCTTGCCGTCGCGTTTGATGTCCACGCTCGGCACCCCCAGCGCGCGGACTTGCGCGGAGATGGCTTCGGGGGTTACGTCGGCGTAGTGCTCGGGGATGCGCTCGGCGAGGCGAACCGCGGTGAGGGTCCAGGGCAGGCCGGTTTCCCCGGATTGGAAGACGGTGAGCACGTCGGCGAGCACGTCACGTACTTCGCGGATGGTGGTCTGTCCGGCGGCGTGCCCGGACAGGGTGCCGGTGCGCTGGCGTAGGGTGCGGGCGGCGGTGAGGATCTTCTCGGCGTCTTCGGCGTCGGCCAGGTGGTACCGCACGGTGGGCGTCTCGTCGGACGCGCCGCGCAAGATGCCCACGCCCTTGTACCCGGGCAGCAGCGCGGAGGAGTCGAACCCTTCGGAGTAGGCCCCGGACCCCAGCACCATGTCGGAGACCTGGTAGGAGCCTGTACGCAGCGCGATGCGGGTCTGATGGTTGTCGCGGAAGCTGGTGAACGCGGTGGCGATGTCGCCGGTGCCGACCCCGCCGGGCTTCTGCGTGGCGTCCAGCACGATCACGCCGGCGGCGGGGGCGACCTTGACCAGGTACACCATCAGCCCGGCGATCTCTTTGTTCAGTTCCTTGTCGCCGGTGTCGAAGTACTCTTGGCACTCGTCGATGACCACCAGCCGCACCGGCATCCCGTACCTCGGGTCACGCGCGATCTCCCGCGTGAGTTTGCCCTCCGGGCACACCTCCACCGGCAGTTCGCTCAACTTCTGGTACCGGTCCTGCACGTCGGCTTTGAGGTCGCGCAACGTCTGAAGGAAGATTTCCAGGGGGTCACCGTCGCGGGTCATGGTGAACCCGAATGAGCACGAGTGCGCCACCAGGCCGAATTTGCGCCAGTCGGGTGAGCCCTTGCCGTCGAACACGTCGAGCTGCACGTACGGGTCCAGCGCCGCGTACAGGGCCAGCAGGCGCGCGGTGAAGCTCTTGCCTTGGCGTGGCTGGGCGCCGACCAGGATGGAGGTCCACAGCATCAGCAGCGACACCGGGCGGCCACGCTCGTCCATCCCGAGCGGGGCGGGCTGCCAGATGTCGGTTTGCTTGCAGGCCAGCAGCGGTGTGCGGCCGGCGGGGATGGCGAGGGGGTCAGCGTCGGCCACCCACAGCCAGTGACTGCGGTTGCTGGCCGCATCGCGGGAGATGGTGACCTGTGACGGCGACACATCGAGCCCGGAGGCGATCTTCTCGCGTGCCTTGACCGCCTCGCCGAACGTGCGCCCGTAGGGCAGGTTGATCAGCACCTTGGAGCCGTTGCCGTCCCGGGCCATCTGGGTGCCGAACTCCACCTGCTGATCGGCCCGGTCGGGGTGGCCGAGCCCGGCGGCGTAGTAGGCGCGAAGCACGATGTCGCTGTTCAGCTTGCGGTACCGGCGCTTGACCACCACCGGTGACACGATCGCGCCACCGGCCGGACGGCCCTGCCGGGCCAGCAGCGACACCAGCACGACGCCCACCACCAGCCATCCCCACACCGGAAGCACAGCGACACCGAGCCACACGGCGATGGCCAGCGCGACAAGCTGAGCGGCCAGGGCCGCACCGCGCCACCGGCGGGTGGTCCGGCCCTCACGGCTCAGCTTGAGCCACATGGTCGGGTCGTTGTCGGTGGCGGCCTGCTGAAGCAGGGCGTACTGCTCACTGACTGCCCACCAGCGCAGACGACGGCCCACCAGTCGCATCAGCCCGACCAGCGACCACCAGACGGCCTTGAGCAGATACCACGGCGAACGAAGCGCATGAAAACCCGCCACATACCCGACCTCACCCATGGTCGTGGTGAGAGTGTGGCTCAGATTGCCGCGCCGCAGACCGGCCGGCACGATCGGCCGCCGTAGAGCGACGACTGTGCCGACGGCGTCCGGCGTGTCCACCGATACCGCCTCTGTGGACGGCTCTTCGTCGAGCACGACCTCATAGGCGGTGTCACTCGATGTGGCCCGATCTGTGTCGGTGTCGGGCAGGGACGGGGTGTGGCGGCGGTCGCGGATGGCGTCCAGGTCCACCACGTCCGCCCGGTGCCCGTCGGCCTGGTCGGGCGGGTCTGCGGGGGTGTTGGGGTCGAACGGTTCTTGGGTCATGATGTGGGCACCTCGTGTCCTATGCAGGGGGCGGGGTGGCAGGGCGCGGCCTGGTCTTGGCGGATTGGGGCCGCGCCCTGCATGTGGATCGGGAGTGATGCGCGGTCGGACCGTGAACCGGTCCCGGCGCGATGGGGCATCAAGACACCTCGTGGGGGAAGTCGGCCTGGTGGCCGCAGCAGTGCCGGCGGTGCATCGACATGCGGTAGTGGATCTCCGCGCGGACGCGCCGGGCGGTGAAGACCATGCGCAGGAAGGTCAGCACCGGGACGGCCAGGCAGATCAAGCTGATGATGAGGGCACAGGTGAACATGGCGGTTCCTCGGGTCTAGGCGTGGTCGGCGGACAGGGCGTCACGGACGGCGCGGGCGGTGTTCATGCCGCACCGCAGAGCACGGCGGATCTTGTCGGCCCCGGGGTCGGCAGGCAGCTCGCCGGCGGCGATGAGCCGACGTGCCCGCGCGGTCAACGCGGTGAGGTCGGGGCCGTCGCCATGCTCGTCGGGGTACCGGATCATGGCGTTTGTGCTGTACGGCGGGCCGGTAGGGGGGATACCGGACCCCGTGTGGTCAAGGCGGGTGAACGCGGCCAAGATGATCGGAAGCGCGGTGACGACGGCTACCGCGACGACCGGTCCCAGCAGATGCAGCACCAGCCGGGAGAAGCTGAAGGACTCGGCGACGCCAGGCAGGTAGGGCCAGGCGTTCATGCCGAGCGTCAGCCCCAGGAACAACCACTCGATGCGCACCAACGTCCGGCTCCTGAGCGGGGCGCCATGTGACCCCAGATAGGCGCGGGCACCGACCACGACCAGCAGCGCCATGGACATGAATGGCTCCACCAGCCAGGCGAACAACCAGGCCGGTGTCCCCGGCGCGGCACCATCGGCAGCGAACCGCTGCACACCTGCGGTCGACCACGCCAACGCCAGCGTGAGCGACACCAAAGCGACGACCACCAGCACGCGCCGCATTCGCGCGGCCTGCCAGGCGCGCATGGCCGGGTCCTGCCCCAGCGCGTGCAGTCGGGCGGCCTCCTGGGCGGCTTTGCGGCGACGGCGGACCCGCTTGGTGTCCAGCAGTAGCGGGGCGTCGTCACCTTGGAGATCGGCCAGCAGGTGCGCTTCGGCCACCTCAGCGCGTAACTGCCGTACCCGCCGGGTCATACCGTCGTACTCGACCGGTGCCGGAGCCGAAGCGGGCACCACGCCGGCGAGGTGCTGCTCCAGTTCCGCGAGCCCCCGCGAGATGTCCTCGGGCGTCGGCTCAGGAGTCGGGATCCCGATGCTCATGCGGCTTCCTCCATTCGAGCCGGGGCCGGGCCAAGCGCACAGTCCAGGCACATGCCGTAGCAGCGAGGGATGACGTAACCGGCGTCGGTACCGCACTCCGAACAGCGACGGCGGGCGGCGTTGGCCTTGTCCAGCGCGGCCAGTTGAGCGGCGGTCGGGACGCGCTTGGGCAGGGCGAATCGGACGTCGTACAGGTAGGCGGCACGGGTGCCGGGTGCCCCGTGCCGGCGCGAGCACCAAAGGATCTGTGCCTGAACGCCCTGCCCGCCGGGGCGAAGCCCATGGGTGGCCAACTGGCGCAGCGTGAGCAGGTGCGGCGGGGCCATCCGCCACGGGTAGGTGGGGATGCCGTACCGGTCACCGGTCGGGTCCCAGAAGCGGGCACGGATACGGGTGGCCATCAGAGGTCTCCTTTGCGGCTGGTCAGATGCCGGACTGTGATCGGGCGAGGGTGCGGCAGGCCGGGCAGCGGTGGACGTGCCGGGCGCCGTGGGCGCGGCAGAGCTGTACCTGGCGGGCGGCGGTACCGCAGTTCGGGCATGCGATGCCACTGCGGTGGCGCCGGTTGCAGTTCGCGCACTGGAAGCGGGTCATCAGGCCACCTCGCGCCGAGCGTCCAACCCGATGCCGTTGAGCAGTGCTCCAGCGAGGACTCTGGGCCATTCGATCGTGCCGACGTCGAGTCCGGCCCAAACGCCGGCGTCGGGCCGGATACGCATGGTCCGGCTCAGGCACAGCGATTGAACCGGGCATTCGGCACAGACCTCGGTGGCCACCTGCACCCGCGCGGCGCGCTGGTCGTCGGGCTCATCGGTGTAGGCGTCCGGACCCGTGTGCAACTCCGGGTCGATCCCGCACGCCGCCTCCTCCGCCAGACGCGGGGACATCTCGGTGATGATGGCGCCCGCCAGCAACACGGCGGGGTGAACGGCGGCCGTGTAGGGCCGCGTCGTCCGATGGGACATGATGAGAAGACCTCTCAGTGATGGAGGGGCCGGGGCGGCTTCGGGTCTTGGCGGATACGAGCCGCCCCGGCATCAGATGTTCAGGGGCTCAGCGCAGCTCTCCGCGCCGCTCCAATTCGTCCAGGGCCATGTTGATGCCCTCGTGGCGCAGGTCCGCCGTCCCATTCGTGGACTTAGCGCCACGAATGATCCAGTCCTTGATGTCCTCGGTCTTGTCCAGGCGGAACAGTCCCTCACGGTCCATGTTCTCGATCTCCTTGGAATCCCTACGACGGCTACCGGCGATTCAGCCGGAGTGCCCCGGCGGGGAGTCGGACCCCGCCTTACGACCATCAGGGCTGTGTGCGGTCTGAGATGCTGCGCCTCAGCGCTGAACGACGGGCTTACTCAGGTCGCGGTGATGAAGGTCCACAGCGACCCCCATGCGCATGAGCAGATCGGCCAGCGCCATGGCGAAGGTGGGGGCGCGGTGACGACCGCCGGCGCATCCATCGGCCACGGTCACGGTTCCGGCGTTCGGACCGGCCAGGAACGCCAGCACGGCGGACGCGGTCGCTTGCACCAGGTGCGTGATGCCGGGGGTGCCCAGCACCGTGGCGCGCACCGGCTCATCATGCGCGGTCATGCACCGCAGCTCGGGGGAGACGTGCGGGTCCTTGAAATGGTGACGCAGATCGACGATCAGATGCGCGGGCGGCGGCTCCCCATGCAGGTAACCGAACGACACAATCTCAACGGCGGCGCTGGGCATCGAAGGGCTCCCGGTCCAAGTAGTGGTAAGGGTCTGAATGAAGGTGATCAGTGAACTCATGACCGTCTTCAGGGAAGGTGCCGCTCCCGCAGGGCCGGGCGGTTCATCGCGCGGTGCGCTTACCGTTGAAGCGCGAGTTGGGACTCCGCCGTAGATCGTCCCGTGGGACATGATGAGCACCTTTCCTGCGGGGCGCCGGGATGCGTGACCTGTCTGGCGACTGGCCGTATCCGGCGCCTTCGGTGGTCGTTCGACTTGGCTCGGCGTGGCCGGTATGGTGTCTACTTGAAACGCCAAACGTTTGTCGTAGCTCGATGATGGGGTCCCACGGGCGATCTGTCAAGAAACATCAAACGTTTGATGTTTCGAAGTTTCCATGTTGAGAGGGAGAGATGAGCCACCCGAGCAAGTTGGGCTTCCGTCAGATCGCGTCGCAGATCCGGCAGGAGATCGTGAGCGGCGTCTACCCGCCGGCCACGGTGTTCCCGCCTGAGCCGGTCCTCGCCGAGCGGTACGGCGCATCGCGAAGCCTGGTCAACAGGGCAATGCAGGTACTCGCGGCAGAGGGCATGATCCGCCCCCGCCAAGGAAGGGGAACCATGGTCACCTACATTCCGCCGATGGTGCACTCACCGGCGCGCTATTCCCGCGAGGCCCGCGAGGGTGGGCAGGCCCGCGGAGCGTTCGACGCGGAGATTCGAGCGATCGGCCTCGAACCACAGCACGAGATCACCACCGAGCGGGCCGTTCCGCCGGACGACGTGGCAGACGCTCTCGGACTGCCACGCGGAGAGGAGAACGCTCTCGTTCGTCGCCGGCGCCTGCTCGCCTCCGGCATCCCGGTCCGCTTGAACGCCTCGTGGTTCCCGTTGTCCATCGCGGAGGGAACCGTTCTGGAGGAAGCGGGGCCGGTCATCGTAGGCGGCGTGAAATCAGCGCTCACCGAACTCGGCCACGCTCAGACACACGCGTCAGAGCGCATCATCGTCCGTCTCCCCACGGATACGGAAGCTGACGCACTGGAGATCAGCCCTGAAAGAACCGTCATCGACATCTTCCACGTCGGCAAGACGGCAGAAGGGAACCCGGTAGAGGTGACCACAACGGTCACGCCTGCTCACTACCTGGTCATAGAGAACACGTTCCCGCTCACCTGACAACGGCCAGACACGACCGATCGGAGACCGAGAATGACAGCCGCATTGCCGATTCGCGCACGAGCCTTGGAACTAGCCGACGCAGGTGAGCTGCCGGCGTACGTGTACGACCTTGCCGACCTAGACGCTCACATGGCGTCCGTGCGGGCAGCTCTCGGCGACATCGAGCTGTACTACGCCGTCAAGGCCAACCCCGACCCCAAGCTGTTGCAGGTCATCGCCCCATACGTCGATGGCTTCGAAGTGGCCTCCGGGGGAGAACTCGCACACGTGCGCGAGTTTTTCCCCGATAGCCCGATTGCCCTCGGTGGACCTGGCAAGACTGACGCGGAACTCTTCGCTGACGTGAGAAGACTCCATATCGAGAGTCCCAGCGAAATCCGACGACTGTTCGCGGCGGGTCGATCCGCGGACGTCTTGCTGAGGGTCAACCTGGATATCCCGATCAGCGGAGCATCTCTGGCCATGGGGGGCGGCGCCACGCCGTTCGGCATGGACCCGGCAGGTATCTCCGAGTGCATCAAGATGCTCGCCGATCAAGATGCGGTACGAATGCGCGGTATCCATGCCCACCTGGCGAGCGGTCTGGACGCGCCGGCCATGCTGGAACTGGTCGCCGCGATCCTGGACTACGCCCGTGGGCTTGGCGCCACAGAGATTAACCTAGGTGGCGGTATGGCCGTGTCCTACGACGATCCCGGCGCCCGATTCGACTGGAAGACCTACGGCGAGGGACTAGCTGCTCTCCGGTGGCCGGGCGAAACTCTGCGCATTGAACCGGGTCGGTCCCTGTCGGTCTACTGCGGGCGGTACGTGACTCGGGTCATCGACGTTAAGCGCGTTCATGGCGAATTGTTCGCGGTGGTGGCCGGTGGGACGCACCACATCCGAACACCTGCGACCAAGGGGCACAGTCAGCCCATGGTCATCGAAGACCCGGGCGAGCCCACCACGATTGTCGGGCAGCTCTGTACACCAAAGGACACCATGGCGCGGCATGTGCCGGTGAGCCTGAAAACAGGCGACGTCGTCGAATTCCTCATGGCCGGCGCCTATGCATGGAACATTTCGCACCATGACTTCCTGATGCACCCCAAACCGACATTCCACTACCTTGGGGAGTAAGTCGTTCAGCAGTCTAATGTCGTGCGGTGTTGTCCCTCTCTCTGGATGCGTTCTGAGGTGGATGAAGGGGCCTACGTGCGGGGGCAGCGTACGTAAGACGTTGTCCCCCGCTGTCGCCTCTCCCTTGTTCTCAGGTGTTCTCCCTAGAGAGAAGAAGATTGAGCTTTTCAGGGGTGATTGGTCCGTGTTTTTTCTCGTGAGCATCAAGAACTGAACGGTAGCATTCCATTATCTCCGCCTTGCGGCCATCCCAGATGGCGGCAGACTCAATATCCATGAACTCGCTGACCACCCGCTCGATTTCGGGAACTATAGCATGCAATCGTTCTGTGTGGGTCCTATGCTCTTGGTCTGACGTTGCCGACCACTTGTAATGTACGAATGCATTGCGGAAGTTTAGCGCTTGATCCAGGACCCTCACGCTACCCTCGCGGAGAGCGGGAAGTCCTACCAGCTCCCAAAGAGCAGTGATTTTTGTGGGGATCCGGAGTTCGCGGAGCAGGGGAGTGACCACCTGTTTGGATCGCCCTTGACGCTCCATCGCCAGGGCTAAGAGGCCGTTAACAGAATGCTCGATCCAGGTCGAATATAATGTAATAGCGAGCTGATCATGGCCATGCTCGGCCTCAACTCTGGCTCGCTCTAGTAGGATATCTCGATGATCAATAGATGTATGAAATTCCATGACATCGAGTTCTGAAGTGTCTATTAGTTTATCTATGAGAGTGGCGTACTCATCGACGATCTCCGTGCCTGACTTTCCCGTAGTCGTTATACTTCCATCCTCTATGTAGGATCGAAATACTGCTTCTGCTGCTCCGCGTATGGCATCGCGAAAGTCACGGTTGTGATCGTTTTTTGCATCCATGAACCTAACTTAGGTCAAGGACGGGGAGGGAAGCTACCAAGTTGCTAGGCAACGTCCACCAACGAGGAGGCGAGCCTCGGGCTTCCTTCCGCTCTACCGCCGTTCACCACGCGCCGGCCCTCGTGCTCGAACACCAACGGCTCACTGATGTCCCAGTATGGGTTCGGACTCACAGCGCTTCCATCGGTCATGTAGTGCACGAAGCGCAGGTCGAACGCCGTATCGGCTTGCGCGTCGCCGGTTCCTGACAACCTTGTGGCGATGTCTAGGTACTCGGCCACCTTTGGGAAACTCGGCCTGGAGCCGCTGCTCATCCTTCAATAACTCGGTGAGTTCGTTCCATCGCTGTGTCGTCATGGTCAGCTTGGTCACGCACATGAGCTTCTCGCACTGAACCCGCCCACGCCACGGTTTGCGATGGGTCGGCGTCGAGCGTCCTCGCCATGGTCCCCGATGTCCCTGATGTCACTGAATCGCATCCCACCAGCGGATACACTCTCCCACTTGAGGGACGTCCGGAGGGACACACTTGTCACCGCTGTCCCCAAGTTGGGCTCCGTGCCCGGAAGGGAGCTGCGCACGTCCTTCTGACCCGCGTCGCGGGTAGATTTGCTGGAACACTCGGGGGGTAGGCGCTTCGTAACAGGCTCACTTCACGCTGACCCCAGTGTTTCAGCCGTCCGGCTTGACTACAGAGGATGGTTCGCGCAGGAGGTCGGGGCATGTCCCGCGGAGCAATAAGGTAGAGGAGCCATGGATTGACAGGTCCAGACGCATGGTTACCCATTGCTATTTCAGGTGCAGCTTTGGCCGTCAGCTGCGTGTCGGCGTTTATCAGCTATCTAAGCTATAGGGCCTCTGGTTCTCGCGTAGAAATCCAGTCCCATCGCTGGGGTTATCGGGGAGAAGAACGCTGGCTTCAGATTAAGCTTGCCAATCAAGGTCGCGCCGAGGTGGCTATCGAGGGAGCCTGGGCAAATTGGCTAGGTAGTAGCGTGTCTAATCTTCCTTACCAATTGAAAGGCGGAGCATCTCACTCATTGATCTTTCGAGGGGTGTTACCGCCGGCGCAGTATGCAAGAGGCCCGTTAGTAATCCAGGTTGGATTAGGTAATGGGCGGACCATTCTCAAGAGAATTAATTTCAAGGACAATGATCTGATGCCCATAAAACAAGCGAACGTCATAACCGGTGAATTCGAGGTCGAGGAGGTATAGAGTTGTCGGCGGCCATCGCAATCCCGATATACATTGTCTGCGATGTATCTGCATCAATGGCGACCCTGATCTCTGAACTTAACAGCGGCAATCAAGAGATACTCGATGCGATCCACCAAGATCCATTGCTTGTGGAATCGATATATGTAGCACTAGTGAGCTTTGCCGATGAGGCCCGATTAGAGGCCCCATTGCAGTCGGCTCGGGACGTATCTGAGTTTCCGGTACTAACTTCTCGTCGCGGCACCTCCTATGGGGCTGCCCTTCGGTTGCTGCAAGAGCTTGTCGCACGAGATATCCCCAACCTCAAGCGCAGTAAATCGCGTGTCTATCGGCCACTCGTCTTCTTTTTCACCGATGGCGAACCTCTGGACGACAGTCATTTAGTACAAAAGGCGCTTGAGAAGTTGAGAAATTCTCCCTATCGCCCCTCAATCGTAGCGGTAGGGATGGGAGAGGTAAGTCCTGAATCAATCGAGATGATTGCCTCAAGGTCAGCCTTTTTGATAAGGTCTGATGTTACGCCACGCGAAGGGGTGCGAGGGTTCTATCAGCTTATAACGGCAACACTAAACAGCTTTCTTGATAGCATCGACAGCAAAGGGTCGTCCCCTTTCAGGGCTGCCGTGCCGGCCAGTCTTACACCGGTGGATCTAGATAGCTGGTTGTAGAAGTGATCGACGCCACTGGCGCCACATAGTTTCCTGAGTGACCAACTGCGTGACAACCGCGCCACACGATCACGAACGTCGCCGGACGTCCACAAGCGGCCGGGCAGCAGGCTAGAAGCGATCCCCAGAGCGCAAACCATGGTTCGATTTGTTTCACACCGAAGAGGTCACTGGTTCGATCCCAGTATCGCCCACACAGCCCACAGGCCGCCTCCGTTTCACGGAAGCGGCCTTTTTGATCTTCTGAGTGACCGGATGAGTAGCCCGGCCTTCTCCGGCGCCGGCGAGAAGATCGTGTCCGTGACCTTCGTTCCGCCGGGCGGAGCCGCGCGCCCCTCACCCGGGGTGGAGCCGGTGGAGGGGCGCGCGGTGCTTCTCGGTATCCCTGATCAACAGGGGCGGGTGCTGTCACGCGGTGTCAGACGCGGGTCCATCTCTGGTTGGTGCCGCCGTGGCAGGTCCAGATGTGGACCTTGGTGCCGTTGGCGGTGCCGGAGCCCGATACGTCCAGGCACTTGTTCGCGCCGATGGCGGTGATGCTGCCGTCGGAGTTGAGGCGCCATTTCTGGTTGTTCTGGCCGTTGCAGTCCCAGATGAGCACCGCGGTGCCGTCCGCGGTGCCGGCGCCGTTGACGTCCAGGCACTTGCCGCCGTAGACCCGCAGCTCGCCGGAGCTGGTGGTGGTCCACTGCTGGTTGGCCTGGCCGTTGCAGTCCCAGATCTGTGCCAGAGCGCCGTTCGCCTGGGACGCGCCGTTGACGTCCAGGCAGCGGTTCGAGGCCGCACTCCGCAGCGTGCTCGTCGCCGGCGGGTTACCCGTGGGGGTGATCGTCGGGGTCGGGGTCGGCGTCGGGGTGGTGCCTCCGAACTGGGTGAAGAAGTTCCACACCACTGGCCTGGTCCAGGAGTTCTCGCCGGGTTCGAAGTCGCCGGACCTCCCGTCCACGGGACCGGGGGTGTGACCCGCGTCGAACGCCGCCCACGCGACCGGATACCCGGCCCGGCATCCCGAGTAGTAGGTGACGACGTGCGTCAGGCTGCCCTGCGCCGGCTCCGGTGGGTTCTGGGCGGCGCAGCCGTTGTTCCTGACGAACCTGTCACGCAGCGACCGGCCCGCGGAGATGTTGAGCACCGGGTCCCTGAGGCCGTGAAGCCCGATGTACGCGATCGGCTCGGTGCCGCCACTGCACCCGCTGAGCTGCCCGCCGGAGTAGACCGCCACGGCGCGGAAGACCGTCGGCCGCGCACACGCGAGCGCGTAGCTCATGCCGCCGCCGTAGCTGAAGCCCAGGGAGAAGCGCTGGGCGGTGTCGACGCAGAGGTCCGCCTCGATCCGCCGCATCATGTCGTCGACGAAGGTGAGGTCCTCGCCGCCGGAGTTGGCCCAGCCGTTGCCGAGGCCCTGGGGCGCGACGAAGATCGCGGTGTTGTTCGACAGTGCCCTGAGCCCGTAGTAGGACCAGGGGTACCCGCTGGTTCCGCCCGAGTCGACGTCGTTGGCGGTGCCGCCGTTCCAGTGGAATCCGAAGATCAACCGGTATGGAGTGGCGTTGTTGTAGTTGTCGGGGATCCGGAGGATGAAGCTGCGGTTCTTGCCGTTACTCGTGATCGACTGCGAACCGCTTCTCAGCGTCGGGGCCTTGCCGCACCCCGCGGTTGGCGCGAGGGCGCTCTCTTTGCCCATCGGCCTGGTCGCGCTTTGACCCAGCGCCGTGTGCGCCGTGGCCAGGACGAGCAGTGCCGTGGTCGCGAGAGCCGTGAGGAGGGACCTGTGCCTTGACATCACGCGAAATCCTTTGTTCTACCCAGGACGGCACGCGGGCCGTCCTGGGGCCGGGGTCAGCGGTAGCCGGCGGCGACGATGCTGGCTTGGACGGCGTTCTCGGTGGCGTCGGTGGGGTAGCCGGCGACCATGGCTCCCTCGTAGAAGGTTCCGGCGCTGAGGTTGGCGCCGCCGTCGGGTTTGCAGCAGTCACCGCCGCTGCCCAGGATGATGGCGCCCTGCTTTTTCATCGGGCTGTAGCCCGAGGGCAGGGAGCCGTCGTAGAGGGTGTACAGGCTGCCGGACTGGGCGTTGCTGCCCTTGATGGCGAATCGGCTGGTGCCGTTGTTCTTGAGGGTGGCGGTGACGAATTTGCTGGTGAAGGCCCTCTGGTTGGGGTTCCATGCCTGGCTTCCGCCGGGGAACAGGCCCCATTCAAGGTCGGCCTGGACCCAGGGCCCGGTGCCCGAGCAGCCGCCGAACCAGCATTGCCTGCTGAAGTTGATGGCGTCCATGGCGCCGGCGGCGTCGGCTTTCCTGGTGGTCTCGCTGTTGCCGTAGTCGAAGCAGCAGCCGCTGTTGACGTGGGTGCCGCTGGTGACCATGTACATGCCCTCGGGTGCGCTTCCGGTGGGGATGCCGGTCAGGTGACCGTCGCGCCAGTAGCTGTTGCCGGGGTTGATGTAGAGGGAGTAGGCCTTGTTGCCGTTCACCGTCAGCGATTCGGTGGTGGCGGTGGCGGGTCTGCTCTGGGGGGAGCCGGGGACCACGCTCGATCCCTGGTACCACAGGTCGTTGCCTCTGCCGGACTGGTCGTAGACGACGGTGATGACGCAGGTGGTGCCGGAGCAGAACGAGTCCTGGGCCGCGGCGCCGGCCGCGCCGCCGGCGGTCAGGACGGCGATGTTCCGGGTGGTGTTGTCGGAGGAGCGCCTGACCTGGTAGAGGTTCCCGTTGTAGGCGCTGTACAGCGCCCGCGTCGTGCTGTGCGCGGCGACGCAGGGCGTGCCGCCCGCGGCGTAGATGTCACACGGGAGCGCGCCGGGCGGGGGCGGGGTCGGCGTGGTGGTCGGCGTCGGGGTCGGCGTCGGGCTGGGCTGCGTTCCGGTGCTCCATCTCTGGTTGGTGCCGCCGTGGCAGGTCCAGATGTGCACCTTGGTGCCGTTGGCGGTGCCGTTGCCGGACACGTCCAGGCACTTGTTCGCGCCGATGGCGGTGATGCTGCCGTCGGAGTTGAGGCGCCATTTCTGGTTGTTCTGGCCGTTGCAGTCCCAGATGAGCACCGCGGTGCCGTCCGCGGTACCCGCGCCGTTGACGTCCAGGCACTTGCCGCCGTAGACCCGCAGCTCACTGGCGCTGGTGGTGGTCCACTGCTGGTTGGCCTGGCCGTTGCAGTCCCAGATCTGTGCCAGGGCGCCGTTCGCCTGGGAGGCGCCGCTGACGTCCAGGCACCGGTTCGATCCCGTGCCCACCAGCGGCGTGGTCGCGGCCGAAGCCGGTGCCGACCATGTCAGGCCGGTGGCCAGCAGGGACGCGGCCGCCGCCACGACACTCGCGACGAAGGCCGCCCGGGAGCGCCACCCGCGCGCCGCGCGGCCCGATAGGGGGACGGAGGAAGGCTGCATTGTCGTACTCCTTGGGGGGAGGGCGGGGACGGCCGCGCCTGGAAGGCCGCGGGGCCTCGCCGGAGTCGGCGGAAGACGACGCGCCCTCGTCTGACGGGCGCCGGGACCGGACTGCCCGATCATTGCCCAGCGCGAGAGGGCCGCTCGGAAGCCGGTCCATACCGAGAGAGCGAATCGATTCGCCAACGTACTGAATCCACTGACGGAGGGGGACGGTGGTGTGCAGCGAAGCACATACGACCGGCGGACCACCTGTCAAGGCTCCGGACTCCCCGGCTGTCTGCGGAAAGTCTCCTCCGGCGGCGCTCATCGGCGATACTCGCACGTCCGTCGCGCCGGGCTCCGATGAAACGTTCATCGACCCGGCTCGCCTGACCGTGCCTCGTCGCCTCTTGTGATCGAATCGATTCGGCACCGTGTCGACGGCCGGCCGGGATCAGGGGGATGAGAAGAGGAGCTGCTGGAGCCCTCTCCGGTAGTCGTCGCGGGTGTTGTCGACGTGGGTGGCGGCGGCCTCGGCGGCCGCTTCCGAATCGCCCACCTTAATGGCCTGGTAGATGGCGTCGTGCTCCTCGACGGCCTTGGCGGCGTGCCCGCCCATCGAGCCGCGCAGCCCGATGAGCCTCGACTGCGCCTGCAGCCTGCGGGCCTCCTGTACCGCGATCTGG
The DNA here is from genome assembly GCF_042658925.1 of Sphaerisporangium aureirubrum. Classification (NCBI taxonomy): domain Bacteria; kingdom Bacillati; phylum Actinomycetota; class Actinomycetes; order Streptosporangiales; family Streptosporangiaceae; genus Sphaerisporangium; species Sphaerisporangium aureirubrum. Next base: position 25,873 of record NZ_JBHSRF010000011.1, on the reverse strand, counting down.
AGGAAGATGTTGTGCGACGCCGTGGCGATGGTGGTGTGGAAGGTGTCGTCGCCCTCGTCGAACAGGTCCTCACGACCGGTCTCGAAGCCGTGGCGGCACACGCCGGCCGCCTTTTCGATGGCCCTCAGCTCGGCGGGGGAGGCGCGGCGAGCGGCCAACCGGCTGGTCTCCATCTCCTGTGCCCGGCGGAACTCGAACAGCGTGAAGACGTGGTCCAGGTCGGCCGGGAGGAAGAGGGACGCCCAGCGGCCGGTGCCGAGCATCCCCTCGTCGTCGGCCACGTACAGGCCACGGCCCTTCTGGGCGCGCACCCGGCCCAGCGCGGAGAGTATCTTCACCGCCTCGCGTACCACGGTACGGCTGGTGCCGAGCCGCCGGGCCAGCTCGTTCTCGGTCGGCATGCGGTCACCCGGACGCAGGTGGAGCCGGACGATCAGTTCCAGTACCTGCTCGGCGGCCACCTCGTAGCCCGGCCGGTATCCGCTCTCCCGAGGGGTGTCGGTCACCGTGCTTCCTCCTTGCCGTCGCCCGCAAGTATGCCTCCCCGGCGAGGGCCGTCCCCTGTTCAGTACGACACATCTGAACGGTTCGCAGGAGGACGTCCGAGGCGCGCCGTGCACCGGGATGGACATTTGCGCTGCTCAAGGCGGGAAATGGCTTAACCGTCGTCGTGACCCTGATGTGCGAATGGCGAAATAAGTGTGCTTAAGCCCTTGACGGGCGGCAGTGCTCCAAACGTAATTGGTAGCGAGGTCCCGGGGGGGCACGCTCCCTCCGGAACCTCCGCGGCTGGATCACGAGGCGAGGCGTGTAGGCGCTTCGCGGTTCTCGGCATCGTGACCGGCCACGCCGTCCAAAGCCTCGCTTCACCATGTGTCCCTTCGTGGTGTACCCGCGAGGCCCGCCGTCCCTGGAGTAGCACGTGACCGACCGAACGACCTCCGCCTGTCCACCGATCCGGTCACCGGATCGGCGGCATGGTCCGGCTGACCCCGGACCCGGATCGGCGTAGCAGGCCGCCGTCGCGGACCATCCGTCCGGCGACGACGGTCACCTCAGGAGGGCCACCTGCCTGAGGGGGGCGTGACCTGACCACACTCCCACCCGATAAGGAACCACTGTGCGATCATCTTCACCCGTCATGGCGCTGAGACCGGCCCTGACCGGCATCGTCGCCGCGGCGATGGCCGCGGCGCTCGCCCTCGTCGCGCCGGCCACGTCGGCCATCGCGGCCACCACGACCCTGTACGCGTCCCCCTCGGGTACCGGTACCGCCTGTACCTCCGCTCAGCCATGCTCGCTGTCCGCGGCGCAGACGGCGGTGCGGTCGCTGAACAGCGGGATGTCGGGGGACATCGTGGTGGAGCTGGCTGACGGGGTGTACCGCCTCTCCGCGCCGCTGCGGCTGACCGCCGCCGATTCGGGCACCAACGGCTACAGCGTCAGATGGCAGGCCGCGGCGAACGCGCGTCCGGTCATCAGCGGCGCCAGGGCGGTGACGGGCTGGTCGCTGGCCGACTCCGGGAAGAACATCTGGCGGGCCAATGTCGGGACCGGGATCGAGTCCCGGCAGTTGTACGTCGACGGTGTCGTCGCGACCCGGGCCCGCACCCAGGTGAACCGGGCCGACTTCACCGCCTCCAGCACGGGGATGAGGTTCAGCAACTCCGCGTTGAACTACCTGAACAACCTGGGCAACAAGAGCCGGGTGGAGATGGAGAGCGTCGGTTCGTTCACCGATCGCTACGCCACGGTGCAAGGCATCAGCGGGAACCTCATCACGATGCAGCAGCCGGGATGGAACAACAACAACTTCGGGTACGACACCTTCACCAGCCCGCACCGCGCGGGCCCGCTGTATCTGGCCAACGCCTACGAGTTCCTCGACTCGCCGGGTGAGTGGTACATCGATCCGGGTAGCGGTGCGCTGTCCTACATCCCGCTGTCGGGGCAGAACATGAGCAGCGCCAGTGTGGAGTTGCCGGTGCTGCAGTCGCTGGTGAACGTCGGCGGGACCTACGACGCGCCCGCGCACCACATCGCCTTCGGCGGGATCACGTTCACCGGTACCAGCTGGCTCGGCCCCAGCGGCAACCAGGGCTACGTGGACCAGCAGACCGGGTCCTACATCGCGGGCAACTGGAGCTGGCCCGGCTTCACCACCTGCCACAACGGCTGCACGCAGTTCGAGGCCGCCCGGCCCAACTGGTACCAGATGCCCGCCGCCGTGCAGGTCTCCGCCGCGAACAACGTCGCCTTCAGCGACTCGCGGTTCGTCAACCTGGGCCAGACGGCCATCGGGATCGGCAACGACGCCAACGGTCACGCCAGCGGTGTGGGCCTGGGCGCGAGCAACATCACCGTCACCCGGTCGGAGATCGCGCGCAGCTCGGCCGGCGGCATCGTGGTCGGCGGCGTGCGCGCCGACGCGCACCACCCCAGTGACCAGCGGATGACCAACCGGAACATCACCGTCAGCAACAACCGCATCCACGACCTCGGCATCGAGTACCGGGGCATCGTGTCGGTGCTGACCACCTACGTCAGCACTTCGACCGTGTCCCACAACGAGGTCTACAACATGCCCTACACCGGCATGTCGATCGGGTACGGCTGGGGTGCCAACGAGCCCGGTGGCAACACCAACTACGCCAACCGCGGGCTGTACAACTACCAGCCGCGGTACACCACGGCCACCACCGCGTCCAACAACCAGCTCGTCGGCAACTACGTGCACGACGTCATGCAGCAGATGAACGACGGTGGATGCATCTACACGCTGTCGTGGAACCCGGGCGCGGTGATCAGCGACAACTACTGCCTGCGGACCAACGGCTACTTCGGGGTCTACTTCGACGAAGGCTCCAAGTACTACACCGTCCGCAACAACGTCTTCTCGGCCATCGGCACCTGGGCCACCGCCAACTGGTGGGGCGGCGAGAACATGGGCAACTTCACCGTCACCGGCAACTGGACCAGCAACGGCTCCACCAGCATCACCAACGGCGACCGCGGCAACGTCGTCAACAACAACGTCACCGTCACCAACGGGAACTGGCCATCCGGTGCCCAGGCCGTGATGACGTCCGCCGGCCCCCAGACCGGCACGTCCCCCTCACCCTCTCCGTCGCCTTCGGGTGGTACGGGTGGCGCGCTGCGGGGTGTGGCCTCGAACCGGTGCCTGGACATCAGCGGCGCGTCCCAGGCGAACGGCGCTCTGGCACAGATCTGGGACTGCAACGGCCAGGTCAACCAGCAGTGGACCACCACCAGCTCCGGCGAGCTGCGGGTCTACGGCGGCAAGTGCCTGGACGTCAACGGCGCGGGTACCGCGGACGGCACCGCGGTGCTCATCTGGGACTGCAACGGCCAGAACAACCAGAAATGGCGCCTCAACTCCGACGGCAGCATCACCGCCATCGGGGCGAACAAGTGCCTGGACGTATCCGGCTCCGGCACCGCCAACGGCACCAAGGTCCACATCTGGACCTGCCACGGCGGCACCAACCAGAAGTGGACCCGCGCCTGACACCGTCAGGCGACGCGTCCTCACCGCCCTGCCGTCGGCGCGGCAGGCGGATCCACCGTCCCAATTGACCGATTCGACACCAGAACCGGCTTTCACTCGACAGCGGCGGCGATCGACGCCTCCCTCGTCCGGACACCGCATCGGCGTCCGGACGAGGGAACAGAGGGGCACCCTCTGGGCCGGAAGCGAGAACTGTGGCAGTAGCGCGTCGGCGCGCGCCTTGCCCTGACTGATCTGGATATGTCAGGAAAGGAACGTTCATGTCTCGACGTCCGTGGCTGCATGCGCTGGCCACGCTGGCGCTCATCAGCTCCGCGGTCGTGGCGCTCACCGCCTCCCCGGCCAGTGCGCTGGTCATCCCGGCCTCCGACTATCAGCAGGTCGCACTGGCGACCGGCGGGTCGGAGCTCGGTGAGGCGATGTCGCTGGCCGTTCTGCCCAACCGCTCGGTCCTGCACACGGCCCGCGACGGCACAGTGCGGGTCACCGACGCGGCGGGCAACACCAAGGTGGCGGCCAGGCTCAACGTCTACACCCACGACGAGGAGGGGCTGCAAGGTGTCGCGGTGGATCCGGGTTTCGCGTCCAACCGGTACGTGTGGCTGTACTACTCGCCGCGGCTGAGCACCCCCAGCGGTGACGCGCCGGCGACCGGCACGCAGGCGCAGTTCGACTCGTGGAAGGGTGAGCTGTATCTGTCGCGGTTCACCCTGAAGTCCGACGAGACCCTGGACACGTCCAGTGAGAAGATCGTCATGCGGGTCGCCAACGACCGGGGCATGTGCTGCCACGTGGGCGGCGACATCGACTTCGACGCGGCTGGGAACCTGTACCTGACCACCGGCGACGACTCCAACCCGTTCGAGTCCGCCGGCTACGCCCCGCTGGACGAGCGCACCAACCGCAACCCGCAGTACGACGCGCAGCGCACGGCCGCCAACACCAACGACCTGCGGGGCAAGCTGCTGCGCATCAAGCCGCAGGCCGACGGCACGTACACCATCCCGAGCGGCAACCTGTTCGCGCCGGGCACGAGCGGGACCCGGCCGGAGATCTACGCGATGGGGTTGCGCAACGCGTTCCGGATGAGCGTGGACAAGGCCACCGGCATCGTCTACCTCGGCGACTACGGCCCGGACGCGGGATCCACCAACTCCAGCCGCGGCCCGAACGGGCAGGTGGAGTTCAACCGCATCACCAGTGCCGGCAACTACGGCTGGCCGTACTGCACCGGGACCAACACCACCAGCGAGACCTACAACGAGTGGAACTTCGCCAGCAACAGCACCGGCCCGAAGTACAACTGCTCTGGCGGGCCGACCAACAACTCGTTCCGGAACACGGGCCTCACCACGCTGCCGGCGGCGAGGCCGAGCTGGATCAGGTACGCCGGTGACGCGGGTTCGCCGCCGGAGTTCGGCAGCGGTTCGGAGTCGCCGATGGGTGGCCCGGTCTACCGTTTCGATCCGAATCTGAGTTCGTTGGTGAGGTTCCCGCAGTCACTGGACGGGCGGTTCTTCGCCGGGGAGTACGGGCGGCGCTGGATCAAGGCCATCGAGGTCAAGAGCGACGGCGGCTACGGTGAGATCTCGGCGTTCCCGTGGAACGGGACGCAGGTCATGGACATGGCCTTCGGCCCGGACGGCGCGCTGTACGTGCTGGACTACGGCACGGGCAGCAACAACCAGGCGCTGTACCGGGTGGAGTACATCGGCGGGGGTAACCGCAACCCCATCGCCAGGGCCGCCGCGGACAAGACCTCGGGCGCGGCGCCGCTGACCGTGAACTTCTCCTCGGCGGGCAGCTCCGACCCCGAGGGCGGGACGCTGTCGTACTCGTGGGCCTTCGGCGACGGCACCACCTCCACCGCCGCCAACCCGGCCAAGACCTACAGCGCCAACGGCAGCTACACCGTGACGCTGACCGTCCGGGACCCCCAGGGTCTCACCGGGACCGCGAATGTGACCGTGACGGTGGGCAACACCGCGCCATCGCTCACCCTCACCCTGCCAGGGGACGGCCAGTTGTTCGCCTTCGGTGACACGGTCCCGTTCCAGGTGACCGGGAGCGACGCCGAGGACGGGGCGCTGGACTGTTCGAAGGTGTCGGTGACCTACTTCCTCGGGCACGACAGTCACAGCCACCAGATCACCGGGAAGACGGGATGCAGCGGGTCGATCTCGGTGCCGGTGGACGGTGAGCACGACTCGGCGGCCAACCTGTACGGCCTGTTCGTGGCGTCCTACACCGACAACGGCGGGCTGACCTCCACCAGTACGCGCACACTGCAGCCGCGGCACCGCCAGGCCGAGCACTTCTCCGCCCAGCAGGGCGTGCAGACGGCCGACCACACCACCGCCGAGGGCGGCAAGACGATCGGTTTCACCGACGACGGCGACTGGATCTCCTTCCAGCCGTACTCGCTGACCGGTGCCACCAGGTTCACCGCACGGGTGTCCTCGGCGGGCGCGGGCGGCCGGATCGAGGTGCGGGCCGGGTCGGCGACCGGCACGCTGCTCGGAACGGCGACCGTCGCGAGCACCGGGAGCTGGGAAACCTTCGCCGACGTCTCCGCGAGTCTCAGTGGCGCGCCGTCAGGTACGACGACGCTGTACCTGGTCTTCCGCGGGGCAACCGGAGGGGGCTACCTGTTCGACCTGGACGCCTTCACCTTCGACACCGGCACGTCGCCGTCGCCGTCGCCCTCTCCGTCTCCTTCGGGTGGCACGGGGACGCTGCGGGGTGTGGCGTCGAACCGCTGCCTGGACGTCAACGGCGCGTCTCAGGCGAACGGTGCTCTGGCGCAGCTGTGGGACTGCAACGGCGGCGCCAACCAGCAGTGGACCGCCACCAGTGCCAGTGAGCTGCGGGTCTACGGCAGCAAGTGCCTGGACGTCAACGGCGCCGGCACCGCGGACGGCACCGCGGTGCTCATCTGGGACTGCAACGGCCAGAACAACCAGAAGTGGCGCCTCAACTCCGACGGCAGCATCACCGCCATCGGCGCGAACAAGTGCCTGAACGTCACCGCCACCGCCAACGGCACCAAGGCACAGATCTCCACCTGTACCGGCGGGACCAACCAGCGCTGGACCCGCGCCTGAGGCACCCGTCACACCACCCGATCTCGACCGCACCGCGACACCAAGATGTGACGCCCCCGCGGCCCGGCCTCATCGCCGGGCCGCGCCGGGCATCGCGACGGAAGGAACCCATGCAGCGACAACTGACCCCCGCCGCGCCCAGGCGCACCGCGGGGAGCGACCGGAAGACCTCTGTGCTGCGACGCCTGTCGGTGACCGCGGTGGCGTTGACCGCCGCGGCCGCGACGCTGGTCCCCGCCATCCCCGCCCAGGCCGCCGCCTTCAAGGTGCTGGTGTTCTCCAAGACGGCCGGTTTCCGGCACGACACGATCCCCAACGGCATCCAGGCCATCCGCGATCTGGGATCCGCCAACGACTTCACCGTCGACGCCACCGAGGACTCGACCGCATTCAGTACCTCCAACCTCGCCCAGTACAAGGCGGTGGTGTTCCTCAGCACCACCGGTGACGTGCTGAACGACAGCCAGCAGTCCGCCTTCCAGACGTACGTGGACGGCGGGGGCGGTTACGTGGGGGTGCACTCCGCCGCGGACACCGAGTACAACTGGCCGTACTACGGGCAGCTCGTGGGGGCCTGGTTCAACAGCCACCCGGCGATCCAGCAGGCCACCGTGCGGACCGAGGACCGTGCGCACGCCGCCACGTCGCACATCGGGGCGACCTGGTCACGTTCCGACGAGTGGTACAACTACCGCACCAACCCCCGCCCGAACGTGCGGGTGCTGCAGAGCCTGGACGAGAGCAGCTACAGCGGCGGCAGCATGGGTGACCACCCCATCACCTGGTGCCACCCGCAGTCCTCCGGGCGCTCGTTCTACACCGGCCTCGGGCACACCGCGGCGTCGTACTCCGACACGGCCTTCCGGACGCTGCTGCTCGGCGGGATCCGGTACGCGGCCAAGGCCACCAACGCCGACTGCCGCCCGGAGACGGGCTACACCACGTTGTACAACGGATCGACCACCGGCTGGTCGCAGGCCGGGCCGGGGTCGTTCACCAACAGCGACGCCACGCTGAGCTCGCAGGGCGGGATGGGCATGCTGTGGTACAGCGCGAAGGAGTTCCGCTCCTATTCGCTCAAGCTCGACTGGCGGATGACCAGCGACTTCAACTCGGGGGTGATCGTCGGGTTCCCGGCCACCAGCGACCCGAACACGGCGCTCAACACCGGATACGAAGTGCAGATCGACGCGAGCGACAGCGACGACAAGACGACAGGGGCGATCTACGGAGTCAAGTCGGCCGACCTCACCGCACGGAACGCGGCGCTCAACCCGCCGGGGCAGTGGAACACCTACGAACTGCTGGTGGAGGGGGAACGGCTCCAGGTGTTCCTCAACGGCACCAAGATCAACGACTTCACCAACGCCGATTCGGCCCGCTCGCTCCAGCAGGGCTACATCGGCATCCAGAACCACGGATCGCCCGACGTGGTGTCGTTCCGCAACATCCGGATAAAGGAGCTGACCACCGCGTCGCCGACCCCGACGCCCTCGCCTTCCCCGTCGTCCCCCGGGACCACGAGCGCGCTGCGGGGCGTGGGATCGAACCGGTGCCTGGACGTCAGCGGCGCCTCCCAGGCGAACGGCGCTCTGGCGCAACTCTGGGACTGCAACGGCCAGGCCAACCAGCAGTGGACCACCACCAGCTCCGGCGAGCTGCGGGTCTACGGCAACAAGTGCCTGGACGTCAGCGGCGCCGGCACCGCGGACGGCACCGCGGTGCTCATCTGGAGCTGCAACGGCCAGAACAACCAGAAGTGGCGCCTCAACTCCGACGGCAGCATCACCGCCATCGGGGCCAACAAGTGCCTTAACGTCGGCGGCACCGCCAACGGCACCAGGGCACAGATCTGGACGTGCAACGGCGGAACCGGCCAGCGCTGGACCCGCGTCTGAGGCCGTCCTGCCGTCCCCGGGCAGCCCGAAGCACCGAAGGTCTGCTCATTCGCGCACCTGCGCACCTGGCGTGACGCCCGGCGCGGCTCCGATCGGGGCCGCGCCGGGTGGGCCGTGCGGGACACGATCCGGACGCCTCCCCGTTCCAGCAGGCAACGCCGAGGTACAGGAGACGTGTTCAGTGGCCCCCATGGTTATGGCGAATCGATTCGATCACGGCGAGGCAGGCAGGGAACACACGTCGCCCAGGAGAGGTCTTGTCGTCTGTCAGCACATGTCAGAGGCCCTTTGCCCGATGCCGGGCAGGTGTGCCTCCTCCCGCCGGTCGTCGGTCTGCGGTCGCACGAGCGCGTGTATCGGACCCCGCCGGCGGCTTCCGTACGGTACGCACGATGAAAGTTTCATACTCATCTGGCTGTGACCTCCGGAAATATCTCGGCCAATATCCGCCCACTTGGGAAAGCAAGAGGCCTACGGCATGATCTGGGTCATCTGGAGCTGGGATTCGTCGTCGGCGCGACGAGACGCTCGGTCGGTGTATCGGACCAGATGCCTCCGATCCCAGCACATAAGCATGCCTTGACAGTCATCTTGCGTGGGCCTATTTTCGCACCGAATCGATTCGACTGTTATGTGGTCAGGCTGGCGTCCGTCCGCGCCACGCGCCGTCCATCGGGGAGGAATCGGTGCCGGCTGCGACGGCCGGACGCCGGTCCAGCGGCGGTGGCGTCCTCGCCGTCGACCTACCCGGTCGGCCACGCGCCGGGCCCGGCACCACTTCCGTTAGGAGAGCCCCGTGCACGACCCCCCACACCGTACGGCGCCGGGACCCGCCCCAGCCGGTCCCACCGCCGCGGCGCGATCCGCCGCCGCCCAGGTCGCGCGGCCCGATGGGTGGGCCGCGTGCTGAAGATGGCCGGCATCGGCAAGAGCTTTCTGGGCGTCCGGGTACTCGGCGGAGTCGACCTGGAGGCCTCCGCCGGCGAGGTCCACGCGGTGGTGGGGGAGAACGGCGCGGGCAAGTCGACGCTCATGAAGATCCTCGCCGGAGTGCACACCCCGGACGAGGGGACGATCGAGATCGACGGCCGGCGCGTGACGTTCAGGCATCCGATCGAGGCGCAGCGGGCCGGGGTGACGATCATCTACCAGGAGCTCACCCTGCTGCCGGAACGGACGGTGGCCGAGAACGTCTTCCTCGGCCGGGAACCCGTCCGGTGGGGGCTGGTCGACCGGAAGGCGATGGAGTCGGCGACCGGAGAGCTGCTGAGCTCGCTCGGCGAGGAGTCGTTCGGGCCGCGCGATCTCGTCCGGCGGCTCTCGGTCGCGCAGCAGCAGGTCGTCGAGATCGCCAAGGCACTGTCGCTGAACGCCCGGATCGTCGTGATGGACGAGCCGACCGCGGCCCTGGCCGGCCACGAGGTGGAGCTGCTCTACACGCTGGTGCGGCGGCTCACCGCGCGCGGCATCGCGGTCCTGTACATCTCGCACCGGCTCCGCGAGATCTTCGAACTCGCCGATCGGATCACCGTGCTCAAGGACGGTGCCCGGGTCACCACCGCGGAGGCTTCGAGTCTGGACACCTCGACTCTGGTCCGCCTGATGGTCGGCCGGGAGCTGGACTCCTACTACCCCGCCAGGGCCGCGGAACCGCCCGGAGAGGTGATGCTGAGCGTGCGTGGCGGCGGCAACGCCAGGCTGCACGATATCGACCTCGACCTGCGCGCGGGGGAGATCGCCGGGGTGGCCGGGCTGCAGGGCTCGGGCCGCACCGACCTCGCCAAGGCGCTGTTCGGTGCGGAGCCCTTCACCAGCGGCGAGATGACGCCCCGCCGTCCCCGCTCGGCCCGTGAGGGCATAGCCGCGGGGATCGGCCTGGTGACCGAGGACCGCAAGGCCGAAGGGCTCCTGCTGAACCAGCGGGTGCGCGACAACGCCCTGCTCGTCGCCCGGGCCACCGGGCGGCGCCGGCCCGGGCTCGATCGGCTGCTGGAGCGCGTGCGGCTCAACCCGCCCCGCCCCGCCCAGGAGGTCCGTCTGCTGTCCGGGGGCAACCAGCAGAAGGTCGTCCTGGCCAAATGGATGACGGTCGCCCCGCGCGTCCTGCTGTTCGACGAACCCACCCGCGGCGTCGACGTCGGCGCCAAGGCCGCCGTCCACGAGCTGATGCGCGAACTCGCCCGCGACGGCATGGCCATCCTGATGATCTCCTCCGAGCTTCCCGAGCTCATCGGCATGAGCGATCGCATCGTGGTGCTGAGGGACGGCCGCATCGCCGGAGAACTGCCGGCCGGCTCCAGCGAGGAGGCCGTGATGCGCCTGGCGGCCGCGTCATGACCGAGCAGCTGAAGCTCCGGCGCGTCCCCGCCGGGGGCTCGTTCCTCCGGCGGCTGTCGGCCGACCGGCCCGCGCGTGCCATCTATGTGGCGCTGGCCCTGCTCGTCGTGCTGGGCTGGCTGCTGTTCGCTCTGGACGGCGGGCGGTTCCTCAGCCAGGAGAACATCGTCGGCATCCAGCAGCGATCGGCGGCACTGGGCATCGTCGCGGTCGGTCAGACCCTGGTGATCCTGGCCGGCAGCCTGGACCTCTCGGTGGCCTACCTGATCAGCCTGACCTCGCTGGTCGCGGCCGAGATCATGGCGGGCGCCGACACCGGCGTCCCGGCCGCGGTCGCGGCGGTGCTGGCGGTGAGCGCGCTGGCCGGGCTGGTGAACGGCCTGATCGTCACCAGGCTCCGGGTACACGCCTTCATCGCCACGCTCGGCGTCGCGCTGATCATCAAAGGCGCGCTCGACCAGCGGTACGACGGGCCGGCGGGCAGCGTGCCCGAGTCCTTCCAGCACCTCGGGTACGACCGCATCGGGCCGCTGCCGGTGTCGGCGCTGCTGCTGGCCGCGGTGGCGGTGGCCGCTTCGCTCATGCTCAGCCGTACGCGGCTGGGATACCGGATCTACGCGGTGGGCGGGGATCCCGAGGTCGCGCGGCTGTCGGGAGTGCGCACCGAGCGGGTCGTGGTCGCCGCCCACGTGCTCTGCTCGATCTGCGCCGGGATCGCCGGGCTGCTGCTCGCCTCCCGGCTCGGAGCCGGCGCGCCGACGGTCGGGACCGACGGCGGGTACGACCTGGAGTCGATCGCCGCGGTGGTGCTCGGCGGGACCGCCCTCGCCGGAGGCCGCGGCGGGGTCGCCGGGACCATCGGCGGAGTCCTGGTCCTGGCCGTCCTCGACAGCATCTTCAACCAGATGGAGGTCAACTCCTTCGCCAAGGACGTCGTGCGGGGCGTGGTCCTGGTGGCGGCCCTGGCGATCTACGCGCGCAGGAGGCGGACCGCATGAGACGCGCACTGCCGATCTTCGTGGTGCTGGGCGGGCTGCTGATCGCGATCGCGGTCGTCAACCCGTACTTCCTGGAGCCACCCGCCTTCCTCGCCTTCGTCAAACGGGCCGCGCCGCTGGTGATCCTCGCGGCCGGGCAGTACTTCGTCATCGTGTCCGGCGAGTTCGACCTCTCGGTCGGCTCCCTCGTCACCGCCGAGGTGGTGATCGCCGCCCGGCTCATCGACGGCTCAGCGGAGGCGACCTGGCCCGTGCTGGCCCTGCTGATCGTCTTCGGGCTGCTCGTCGGGCTGGTCAACGGCATCGTCTCCACGCTGCTCCGCGTCCCCTCGTTCATCGCGACACTCGGGATGCTGCTGATCCTGTCGGGAGCCGTCTTCCTCTGGACCGGTGGCGCGCCCCGGGGCGCGCTGTCCCCGGAGTTCCGTGAGCTGGGCCGGGGGAGTCTGGGCCCGGTGCCCTGGTCGGTCCTGATTCTCGTCGCGGTGGCGGTCGCCGCCGTCTACGCCATGCGCGCCGGTTTCGGCCACACGCTGATCGCGGCCGGTGACAACGACCGGGCCGCGGCGCTGTCCGGTGTCCGCGTCGCCCGGGTGCGGACGGTGGCATTCATGATCTCCGGGCTGTCGGCGGCGGTCGCCGCGATCCTGCTCGGTGGCTTCGCCGGGGTGTCCGCGCAGGTCGGGCAGGGCCTGGAGTTCCAGGCCATCACCGCTGTCGTGCTCGGCGGAGTGGCCCTCGGCGGCGGCCGCGGTTCCGTGGTCGCCGCCATGGCGGGCGCCTTCACCCTGGAGGCGCTGTTCACCCTCCTCAACCTGTACGGCGTCTCGGGGGCCCTGGAGCCGGCCGTACAGGGCGTGATCATCATCGCCGCGGTGGCGCTGGGAGCAGTGAGCCTCCCACGCCGGAGAACCGCGGCCGCTTCGTGATGGAAGGAAAGACCATGCGTTCATATTCGCGACGGCTCCTAACCGCCGCCGCACTGGCCGTGCTGACGCTGTCGGCGGCCGCCTGCACCAGCGACAAGCCCACGCCGTCCGCCTCCACGGCCGCCTCCGCGCCCCCCGCGTCCGCGGAGACGGACAAGGGCACCGGAGCGCAGTCGAAGTTCTTCGTGCAGGCCGACTACGACGCTCAGATGGCGATGCGCCGGGCACAGCCGGAGGGCCCGCCGGACAAGCCGTGGGAGCAGAGCATCGACGCGCAGCCCGTCGACACCGCCAAGTACAAGAAGGCCGGGCCGTACCACCTGTGTTTCTCCAACGCCGCGGTCAACAACCCCTGGCGGCAGGTCGGCTGGAAGACCATGCAGGCGGAGGTCGCCCAGCACAAGGAGATCGCGCGCTTCACCGCGCTGGACGCGGAAGGCAAGGACGACAAGCAGATCTCCGACATCGCGGAACTGCAGGGCAAGAAGTGTGACGTACTGATCATCTCGCCGAACACCACGGCGACGCTGACTCCCGCGGTGTCCGGCGCCTGCCCGAAGGTACCGGTCATCGTGTTCGACCGGGGGGTCGAGACCGACTGCCCGGTCACCTTCATCAAGCCGATCGGCGGCTACGCCTTCGGCGCCGAGGCGGCCGAGTTCCTCATCGACAAGGTGCCGTCCGGCGGGAAGATCCTGGCGCTGCGCATCCTGCCCGGTGTGGACGTGCTGGAGACCCGGTGGTCGGCGGCGAAGGTCGCGTTCGACAAGAGCGGCCTCGACGTCGTCGGCGTGGAGTTCACCGACGGCGACGCCGCCAAGACCAAGGGCATCGTCAGCGACTACATCCAGCGCCACGGCAAGATCGACGGAGTCTGGATGGACGCGGGCGCCACCGCCGTCGCGGCCGTGGAGGCGTTCGAGGACGCGGGCCAGCCCGTACCGCCGATCAACGGTGAGGACCAGCAGGACTTCCTGAAGAAGTGGAGCGACGCGAAGCTCACCGCGATCGCCCCGACCTATCCGACGTACCAGTGGCGTACCCCGGTCATCGCGGCGCTCAAGATCCTCAAGGGGGAGGAGGTGCCGAAGGTCTGGAACCTCCCGCAGCCGACCATCACCCAGGAGAACCTCCCCACCTATCTCAAGCCCGGCCTGCCGCCGCTGCACTACGCCCTGTGCGGCTGCGAGAACCTGCCCGGCTACCCCGAGAAGTGGGGCGGCTCGTCGTGATCGGCGTCAACACGTGGGTCTGGGTGTCGCCGCTCACCGACGACACCCTGGCCGCCCTCGCGCCGCGGATCGCGGACTGGGGATTCGACGTCGTCGAGCTGCCGGTCGAGCAGCCCGGCGACTGGGACCCCGCGAGGGCGGCGGCCCTGCTGGAAGGTCTCGGGCTCCGCGCGTCGGTCGTGCTCACGATGCCTCCGGGCCGCGAGCTCGTCGGCGCCTCGCCGCAGACCGTCCAGGAGACCCAGGACTACCTGCGGCACTGCGTGGACGTGGCGGTGACCGTCGGCGCGCCGGCGGTCAGCGGCCCCGCCTACGCCTCCGTCGGCCGGGCCTGGCGTATGAGCCCGGACGAACGGCACGCGCTCTACGCCGAGCTGCGGGAGAACCTGAAACCGGTCATCGGATACGCGGCGGAACGCGGGGTCCGGATCGGCGTGGAGCCGCTCAACCGGTACGAGACCAGCGTCATCAACACCGTCGAGCAGGCGCTCGAAGCCCTCCCGGAGGAATGCGGACTCGCCCTCGACACCTACCACATGAACATCGAGGAGAAAGATCCCCTCCGGGCCGTCCGGCTGGCGGGCGCCAGGATCGCGCACCTCCAGGTGTGCGGGACCGACCGCGGCGCGCCCGGCGCCGACCACTTCGACTGGCCGGGCTTCGCCTCGGCCGTCCGCGACGTGGGCTACCGCGGCCCGCTCGTGATCGAGTCCTTCACCGCGGACAACAAGACCATCGCCACCGCCGCATCCATCTGGCGTCCCCTCGCCTCGAGCCAGGACGCCCTAGCCACAGAAGGGCTCGCCTTCCTCCGCACCCTCATGTCTGACCGACCGTCCGAGCCTTGACGGCTCATCTCCTTCGCACCCTCCAACTCTCACTGTCCCCAGGAGACCCTCCAATGCGAAGATCACGCCTGCTCCTCGCCCTCGTCGCGGCCCTGTCAGGGCTGTGGCTGTCGCTGACGCCACCGGTGGCGAGCGCGGCCGCCCCGCTGTTCAAGGTGCTGCTGTTCAGCAAGACCGCGAGCGGCGCCTACCGGCACGACTCCATCTCCGCCGGTATCACGATGTTCCAGCAGATGGCGACCGACAACAACTTCCAGCTCGACCGCAGCGAGGACTCCTCCGTCTTCAACACGGCGAACCTGAACACCTACGACGCGGTCATCATGTTCCAGACCAGCGGCATGGTGTGGGACAACGACTCCCAGCGTTCGGCCTTCCAGGCCTATGTGCGCAGCGGCCGCGGCGTCGTGGCGATCCACAACGCCGTCGACATGAACATCGAGTCGTCGTTCTCCTGGTGGGACCAGGTCGCGCTGGCCGGCGCGCACATGACCGCGCACTCGGCGACCGTGCAGGGCACCGCCAAGGTTGCCGACAAGGTCCACCCCTCCACCCGGGGCCTGCCGGACCGGTGGACCCGCACGGAGGAGTGGTACAACTTCGACAAGAACATGCGCGGCTCGGTGCACGTGCTGGTCACCGCGGACGAGACCACCTACGACGCGGGGTCGAGCAGGATGGGCGCCGACCACCCGATCTCCTGGTGTCACAACCCAGAGGGCGGCCGGGTGTGGGCGACCGCGATGGGCCACAACGCGTCCTCCTACTCCGAGACGCTGTTCAAGCAGCACCTGCTGGGCGGCGTGCAGTGGGCGGCGGGCGCGGCGCAGGGTGACTGCGGCGGCACGATCGCGACCCGCTTCCAGAAGGTGACCCTCGACGGTGCGCCGGACCAGCCGATGGAGCTGGACGTGGCCGCCGACGGCAGGGTCTTCTACATCTCGCGCTCGGGCAGGGTCAACCTGATCCCCGCGGGTGGCGGGGCCACCCGCGTCATCGGCACCCTGTCGGTGTACGACGGCGGCGAGGACGGCGGGGTCGGGCTGGCACTGGACCCGAACTTCGCCACCAACGGCTGGATCTACGTCAACTTCTCGCCGTCCAACGGGGGCGAGGTGAACCGTGTGTCGCGCTTCACCTTCAACGGCACCAGCCTCGACCTGTCGAGCGAGAAGAAGATCATCGAGGTTCCGGCGTACCGCAACGTCGACGAGCCCGGCCACACCGGTGGCTACCTCGCGTTCGGCCCGAACGGCAACCTGTACATCGGCCCCGGTGACGACACCAACCCCAACGGGTCCAGCGGCTACGCCCCGATCGACGAGCGCTCGGGCCGGGAGCACTTCGACGCCCAGCGGTCCGCCGCCAACACCAACGACCTGCGCGGCAAGATCCTGCGCATCCACCCCGAGTCCGACGGCACCTACACGATTCCGTCCGGCAACCTGTTCGCGTCGGGTACCGCGAGGACGCGGCCGGAGATCTACGCGATGGGCTTCCGCAACCCGTTCCGCTTCTCCGTCGACAAGACCACCGGCTGGATCTCGGTGGGCGACTACGGTCCCGACGCGGGCAGCGCCAACTCCAGCCGCGGCCCCGAGGGCACGGTCGAGTGGAACCTGATCAAGCAGCCGGGCTTCTTCGGCTGGCCGTACTGCGTCGGCAACAACATCGCGTTCAACGACTTCAACTTCGCGACCAACACGTCGGGGTCGAAGTTCAACTGCTCGGCGCCGACCAACAACTCGCCCAACAACACCGGCCTGACCAGCCTGCCCGCGGCCCAGCCCGCGACGTTGTGGTACAACTACCACGCTTCGGCCGAGTTCCCCGAGATCAACTGCTGCGGCGGCGCGGGCCCGATGGGCGGGCCGTTCTACCGCTACGACGCGGCGAGCACCTCCGACCGCAAGTTCCCCGAGTACTACAACGGCACGCCGTTCCTCTACGAATGGAGCCGCAACTTCGTCAAGGAGCTCCGCCTGGACTCCTCCGGCAACCTGCTGAAGATCAACCCTCTCGTGGCGCAGATCGCCCCGCACGCGCCGATCGACATGAAGTTCGGCCCGGACGGCGCGCTGTACATGGCCGACTGGGGCAACGGCTTCGGCCACGCGAACACCGACGACAGCATCTACCGCGTCGACTACGTGGTCGGAAGCCGCGCTCCCGTCGCCAAGATCACCGCCAACCCCGACTCGGGCAGCGCGCCGCTCACGGTGGCGTTCTCCTCGGCCGGCTCCGCCGACCCCGATGGCGACGCGATCACCTACAGCTGGGACTTCGGCGACGGCGGGACCTCCACCAGCGCCAACCCGTCCCACACCTACACCGCCAACGGCACCTACACCGTCAGGCTGACCGTACGGGACACGACCGGCAAGACGGGCAGCATCACGATGTCCGTCGTGGTCGGCAACACCCGGCCGAGAGTCGTCTTCTCGGCGCCGCCCGACGGCGGGTTCATCGACTTCGGCGACTCGGTGGCCTACACCATGAACGTCACCGACCCCGAGGACGGCGCCGTCACCTGTTCGAGGGTCAACGTGATCACGGCGCTCGGCCACGACCAGCACGCCCACGACACCGGTCAGTACACCGGATGCTCCGGGACGGTCGCGACCACCGCGTCCGGCCATGACGAGGCCTCCAACATCTACTACGCCCTGATCGCCGACTACACCGACAACGGCGGCCTGAAGGGCAACGCCGGCATCACCCTGCAGCCCAAGCACAAGCAGGCTGAGCACTTCACCGGCTCGTCCGGGATCCGGATCGTCGACCAGGCCGGAGCCGAGGGCGGCCGGCGCGTCGGCGACATCTCCAACAACGACTGGGTCTCCTTCACGCCGGTCAACCTGTCGGGGATCGACTCGGTGTCCTTCCGCGTCTCGGCGCCGTCCAGCACCGGAGGGTCCATCGAGCTGCGCGCCGACTCGCCGACCGGGACGCTCATCGCCTCCAGCTCCGTGACGGCGACCGGGGGATGGGACACCTACGCGTCCATGCCCGCGGTGACGGTCACCAACCCCGGTGGCACCCGCAACCTGTACGTGGTGTTCAAGGCGCCGTCGGGGAACGCGTTCGACTTCGACTCGATCACGTTCAACGGCAGGGGCGTCGCGCAAGGTAGCGGCCCCACTCCCACCCCCACCCCCACTCCCACCCCCTCGCCCACCCCGTCCGCGGGTACGGGCGCGTTGCGGAACGTGGCGTCCAACCGGTGCCTGGACGTCAACGGTGCTTCTCAGACCAACGGCGCTCTGGCCCAGATCTGGGACTGCAACGGGCAGGCCAACCAGCAGTGGACCACCACCTCCTCCAGTGAGCTGCGGGTCTACGGCAACAAGTGCCTGGACGTCAACGGCGCCGGCACCGCCGACGGCACCGCGGTGCTCATCTGGGACTGCAACGGCCAGAACAACCAGAAATGGCGCCTCAACTCCGACGGCAGCATCACCGCCATCGGAGCGAACAAGTGCCTGAACGTCACCGCCACCGCCAACGGCACCAAGGCACAGATCGCAACCTGCAACGGCGGAACCAACCAGCGCTGGACCCGCACCTGACCCGCGTGTGACCCAGGACCTGGAGCCGGCCCGCCTTCCCGCGGGCCGGCTCCAGCGGCGTGCCCGGCCACCGCGCCGGGGCGGCGAGGAGGACGTCCCGGGTGCCGTCGGCGCGTGTTCCCCCGACGAAGGGCGCCGCTCCCGCCAGCACCTCTTGTGGAACACTGAGTCCCGGGTCGCACGGGGGTGGAATGGAGGAGAATGTGAGATTCGGCCGTACCGAGCTGGAGAAGTTCCGCGGCGGTACCCTGCCCGACCTCCTCGGCCCCGATGTGCGGCTGCTCTTCGTCGGCATCAACCCCGGTCTGCGCACGGTCGCCGTGCAGACCCACTTCGGGCGTCCCGGCAACCGCTTCTATCCCGCGCTGTACCGGGCGGGCATCGTCGACCGGCTGATCGGGGTCTCCGACGGCCTCTCCGCCGCCGACGCCGCGCACATGAAGGCGCAGGGCATCGGCATCACCAACATCGTCCCGTTCGCCACCGCGCGGGCCGACGAGCTCACCACCGAGCAGCTCGTGGAGGGTGGCCGGGCGCTGGCCGCACGGGTCGGGCTGGTCCGCCCGAACGTCGTGGCGGTTCTCGGTGTCACCGCGTACCGCGTCGCGTTCCGCCGCCCGAAGGCCGTCGCCGGCAAGCAGCCCGAGGACATCGGCGGCGTACCGCTCTGGATCGCCCCCAACCCGAGCGGCCTGAACGCACACGAGACCGCCGGCAGCCTGGCGGAGGCCTATCGCGAGGCGGCGGTCGCGGCCGGGGTCCCGCTGTTCCCGCCACCCCGGGTGTGACGTCCCGCCCGGGGCGGCCACCGTGGAGTCACGGCGAGCCTCGCGGCGCGTCGCGGGAATCCTGGTTGCGGGCGTGACGGCCGGTGCGTAGGGTTTCGGCAACGCGTCGACGGAGACGAGTAGCCAGCGGGCCGGGCAGGTCGGAGAGAGTCGCCGGTAGTTGCGAAGGCGGCCCTGCCTCCGGTGGTGAAGACACTCCCGAGCGCGGGGAGGAACGGCGCCACGCCCAATGCCCCGCCGGGTGGCCCCCGTCATCAAGCCTTCGAGGCCGCCGGCTCGGCTCGGCGGTGAAAGTGCGGTGGCACCGCGAGTTCCCTTCTCGCCCGCACTCCCAAGGGATCACCACTCACTGAGCAAGAGGTTTGTGATGATCTCCCCTTCCACGACCGTCGCCCCCACCCACCGGGTCCTCGCCGCTGAGCTTCCCGCGCTGATCGGGCGGGAGGTGACCGTCCAGGGCTGGCTGCACCGCAGGCGGACCCTGAAATCCGTCGTCTTCCTCGTGCTGCGCGACCGGTCCGGTCTCGCGCAGATCGTACTCACCGGCCCTGAGGCCACGGCCGGGGTCGCCGGGCACCCCGAGGAGACGGTCCTGCAGGTCACCGGCACGGTGACCGCCGCCCCGCAGGCCCCGGGCGGGGCCGAGCTGACGTCGCCACGGGTGACCGCCCTGTCCGGCCCGGCCGAGCCCCCGCCGTTCGACCTGTACCGGCCCGCGGTGACGGCGTCGCTGCCGACGATCCTCGACCACGCGCCGGTCGCGCTGCGCCACCCGGTGCTGCGGGCGCCGCACGTGATCTCGGCGGCGTCGGTGGCCGGGTTCCGGGAGGCGCTGGACGGACTCGCGTTCACCGAGATCCACACACCCAAGGTCGTGGCCTCGGCCACCGAGTCGGGGGCCAACGTCTTCGCCATCGACTGGTTCGGGACGCGGGCCTACCTGGCGCAGTCGCCCCAGTTCTTCAAGCAGGCCATGGTCGGCGTGTTCGAGCGGGTCTACGAGGTGGGCCCGGTGTTCCGCGCCGAGCCGCACGACACGGCCCGCCACCTCGCGCAGTACACCTCGCTGGACGCCGAGCTGGGGTTCGTCACCGACCATCGGGACGTCATGGCCGTGCTGCGCGAGGTCCTCGCCGGCATGACGGACGCCGTGCGGCGGCGGGCCGGCGACGCGTGCGCGCTGCTCGGCGCCGCGCTCCCCGCCGTGCCGGAGCGCATCCCCGAGATCCACTTCGCCCGCGCCCAGGAACTCATCGCCGCGCACACCGGGGAGGACCCCCGAGGTGAGCCCGACCTCGCTCCCGCCCACGAGCGGTGGCTGTCGGAGTGGGCGCTGCGCGAGCACGGCAGCGAGTTCCTGTTCGTCACCGGCTACCCCATGGTCAAGCGGCCCTTCTACACCCACCCCGAGCCGGGCAGGCCCGAGTACTCCAACAGCTTCGACCTGCTCTTCCGCGGCCTGGAACTGGTGACCGGAGGCCAGCGCCTGCACCGCCACGAGGACTACCTCGCCGCGCTGGCCGCCCGGGGCGAGTCGCCCGAGCCGTACACCGGGTACCTCGCCGCGTTCCGGCACGGCATGCCCCCGCACGGCGGATTCGCCCTCGGCCTCGAACGCTGGACGGCCCGCCTGATCGGCGCCGACAACATCCGCCGCACCGCCCTGTTCCCCCGGGACCTGCATCGCCTGACCCCGTGACCGGCTCAGGGCGTCAGCGGGTGGCCCGTCTCCCGCAGGCGCCACCCGTCCGCGCCTCCGGACAGGTGGGTCTGCGAGAGCGGCGCGACGTCCAGCCGCCAGAAACGGGAGACCGGGGCACCGAGGACATGCAGGACGGCGGCACGGACCACCGCCGGGTGGGTGACGGCGGCGACGCGCGACGGGGTGGCAGGCAGGGAGTCCAGCCACCCCGCGACGCGGGCGACCAGTTCCCGCAACGTCTCGCCACCGTGCGGCCGTGCGTCCGGCTCCGTCAGCCAGGCCCGCAGCGCGTCGGCCCGTCCGGTGCCGAGGCCTTCCAAGGTGTGTCCCCGCCAGGCGCCGAGATCCAGGTCGGCGAGCGCCGTCTCCGGGACGGCATCCAGACCAAGCGCCAGGGCCGTCCGCAGGCACCGCGCCTCAGGCGCGTGGTACGCCGTCCCCACCCGCCGGAGCACCCCCCGGGCAGCCCCGGCGGCGGCCTCACCATGTGCGTCCAAGGGCTCGTCGTCATACGGAATCCGCGCCTCACGAGTCGCGGCGGTAGCCGCGTGGCAGACCAGGACGAGCCGAACGGTCATCGCATGAAACTCCTCGAACACTCACCGCCGTCAACCGCGTTGACCGTACGACGCGGGGATGGCAGACACCTTGATCGCGTGAGTGCCCAGGCTAACCACCCGCAGCCGAGAAACCCGCCACGGGTCTCCAGGTACAGCCATCGTAGGGATCAGTACCATCAAACCCTTCTCCGGCCGGGGTGGATGGACCCCCCCGTGGTCGACTCCGACCATGTCGAGCACAGCCCACCCGATTCCGGGGATATCCAGCACCGCACGCAGACGTCACCCCGCTAGAGCGGACGGCCTCCGGGGCACGTTCACATTTCGCCGGCCCGGTCTCCTCGTCCTCGGCCCCGCTCCGCTCCGCCCCGCCCCGACCCGGCTCTAGCCATGTGTCTTCCCGGCGCCGCGACGGCGAGACGTGGTACGGCGAAATCGGCGCCGTCGTACGGTGGGAAACCCGGCTTGGGTCTCCAGGGACAGCCATCGTAGGGATCAGTACCATCAAACCCTTCTCCGGCCGGGGTGGATGGACCCCCCCGTGGTCGAGTCCGACCATGTCGAGCACAGCCCACCCGATTCCGGGGATATCCAGCACCGCATGTAGACGTCACCCCGCTAGAGCGGACGGCCTCCGGGGGCACGTTCACATTTCGCCGGCCCGGTCTCCTCGTCCTCGGCCCCGCCCGCTCCGCCCCGCCCGCTCCGCCCCGCCCCGGCTCGCCATGTGTCTTCCCGGCGCCGCGACGGCGAGACATGGTACGGCGAAGACGGCGCCGTCGTAGGGCGAGAAACCTGCCATGGGTCGCCAGGGACAGCCATCGTAAAGGGATCACCCTTCTCCGGCCGGGGTGGATGGACCCCCCCGTGGTCGAGTCCGACCATGTCGAGCACAGCCCACCCGATTCTGGCGATATCCAGCACCGCACGCAGATGTCACCCCGCTAGAGCGGACGGCCTCCGGGGGCACGTTCACATTTCGCCGGCCCGGTCTCCTCGTCCTCGGCCCCGCTCCGCCCCGATATCCAGCACCGCATGCAGACGTCACCCCGCTAGAGCGGACGGCTTCCGGCGGCACGTTCACACGGTCCGCGCCTCGCCGACCTCCTGCGGCCGGTTCGCCGACGGGTCCGCCAGGCGGTCCGGCTCGCCGATCACGGCTGTGGGACGAATGCCTCTACGGCGTGCTCGCAGTCCCGCTGGAGGTCCGTCAGGACCGCCCGCACGCCGGGTGGCAGTCCGGTCGCGGCACGCAGATGGGCGGCGATCCACCGCGCCACCTCGCGGAGGGTGCTCGCGCGGGCGGACGGGGGCCCGGGAAGCCAGACGTGTACGGCCCGCTCCGCGATCCGCGCGAGGCGGGGGTCGTCGCGCGTGAAACCCACCAGCACGGCTTGCCAGTCCCCGAGGTACGCCAGCCCAGCCAGCCGCCCGGCCGCCACACCCGGATGAGCCCCCTCCACCGGGAAGTCCCGCAGCAGCGCGTGCGCCGCGGCGACCTCCGGGTGGGAGCGGGGCGGCGCGGGGGCGGTGGCGCCCTGGGACGCGGTCAGGCGTGCGAGGTGGCCGATGGCGGCGAGGACGCCGGCGAGGTCGGTCTGCTCCAGGAGGCCGTAGGAGCCGGTGCCGGTGAGGACGGGGACGGTGCCGTAGCCGGGCCGGGACGCCAATTCGCGGGCGTAGGGGAGGACGGCGGTCAGGCCGACCGTGGCGGCGGCCATGACGTACCGCCACGCGTCCGGGCCGTCCGCGGCCGGGGCCGGGGTCGCGAGGAAACGCGCACGGGCCCGTTCCCCGAGCCGGTGCTCCGGCCCCGGGGCGGCGTCGAGCAGGAACCCGGCACTCGACGACAGCCCGAAGATCGCCGCTTCGAGGTCCGTGCCCGACTCCGCCAGCGCCACCAGATCGCCCAGCGCCCCGGCCGCCCGCCCGAACGCCACCGCCCACGGCCACGTCAGCCGCCCCGGCACCCCCTCCCGCTCCAGCACCCGCCCCGTCCGCAACGCCAGCCGCACCCCCCGCCCCCGATCGATCGCGAACACCGCCCCCACCAGCGCCGCCAGCACCTCCATACGCCCCGGCCCGTCCACGCCCCCCTGCCCCCGGTCCGGCGGCACTGTCCCCGCCGACTCGGCAAGGCGCCCGATGAGCTCCCCGACGGCATCGAGCACCGCCGCGTCCTCCACGGCGTCCAACTCGGTCACGGCACCCGCCGCGGCGAGCAGCCGCCCAGTCGTGGACCCGGCGTCAACCGACGCCACGACGGCCCTCGCCTCCCCCGGAAGCAGACGATGCGCCGCAGCCGCCACCACACCCTCGTCGCCCGAGCCGAAGAGCTCAAGCAGTTCGCCACGACCGAGCCCCCCGGTGAGCACCACCCACACGACCTCGTCACGGGGCGCAATCGGACCTCGCGGCCCGGTAGCCGCCCTCGGCGCCCCTGGGGTGCCGGGGGCAGCGGTGGTGCCTGTGGTGCCGAGGGTGCCGGCGGGGATGCCTGTGGTGCTGGAGCTGCCGGAGGTGCTTGTGGTGCTGGGGATGTCTGGGGTGCCGGGGGCAGCGGTGGTGCCTGTGGTGCCGAGGGTGCCGGCGGGGATGCCTGTGGTGCTGGAGCTGCCGGAGGTGCTTGTGGTGCTGGG
>NZ_JBHSRF010000011.1:0-1641 GCF_042658925.1 Sphaerisporangium aureirubrum | reverse complement strand
GGAAGTCTGGGGTGCCGGGGGCAACGGTGGTGCCTGTGGTGCCTGTGGTGCCTGTGGTGCCGAGGGTGCTAGCGGGGGTGCCGGAGGTGCTCATGGTGTTGCAGGTGCTCATGGTGCCGGAGGTGCCTGTGTCGCTGGGGGTGCTCATGGTGCTGGGGGTGCCTGTGGTGCTGGGGGTGCTGGCGGTGCTGGCGGTGTGCAAGGTGTTTGGGGTGTGCGGGGCGGGGGAGCCGGGCGTTTGTCTGGCCGGGTCCGGACGGTGGGCTGCCTCGTCGAGCAGCCGGGCCGCCTGGTCTTCCAGGCCAAAGCGGAAGCGGTGGGTGAGCAGCACGTCCACTCGGGACGCGGCGGCCAGCTCGGCGAGAAGCCGCCGCCGCTCTTCGGTGAGTTGCTCCTGCCCGGCGTACGAGGCGGGGCCGGTGTGTGGGGCGGGGCTGGCGTACGAGGCGGGGCCGGTGTACGAGGCGGGGGAGGAGGGGGTGGGGGAGTCTGGGGGTGGGGGGAGGGCTGAGAGTTCGTGTTCGGTGGCGGACAGGCGGTGTTCGCAGGCGGTGGTCCAGCGGTGGCCTAGGGCGGTGGTGGGGTCGGTGTCCAGGGCGCGGAGGGCGCGGGTGGCGGCTTCGGCGACCGGCCAAGGCTGGGCGGGGTCGACCAGTTCGGCTGCGCGCGGCGAGAGGTTGTGGACTCCGGCACGGCCCAGTGCGTCCAGTGCCGCCACCCGGACTTCCTCCGGCGCGGCTTCGGACAGCACGGTGCCGGCCGCGCGCCGTAACGCGGCGCGGGCCGCCGCCCGCGCGGCGGGGCGGTCGAGCCGGACCAGCCGCTCCAGGGCCCGCAGGGCGGCGACCCGCGACCCCGGCGGGGCACCCGGATCGGCCGCGACCGCCCCGAGCACCTCCCGCGCCGCCCGCCCGCCGTACTCGGCCAGCGCCATCGCGGCCCGCAGCCGCAGCGCCGGGACCACCGCCTCATCGGGGCTGGGGTGCGCCGCCGGGCCGGGGTACGTCCGGTCAGGGTGCGCATTTGGGTGGGGGTGGGTGGGGGCGGGGTGGGCTGCGGGAGCAGGGTCCGCATTCGGGTGCGGCGCGGAGGGCGGCTGTTCGCGCGGGGGGTGCGTCGGGTCGGGGTGCGTCGGGTCGGGGTGCGTCGGGTCGGGGTGCGTCGGGTCGGGGTGCGTCGGGTCGGGGTGCGCATTTGGGTGGGTGGGGGCGGGGTGGGTTGCGGGGGCAGGGTGCGGATTCGGGTGGGGTGCGGGGGGTGGCTGTTCGGGTGGGGGGTGCTCGGGGGTGGTGAGCAGGCGGTGGACGTGTTCGGTGAAGGCGTTCAGGGGGCCGGTCGCGGGGGTGGCGGTCGCGCGGAGGAACTCCACGGCCAGCGCGGGGTCGTGGGCGGCGGCGGTGGAGACGATCCGGGCGACGGTGCCGTCGGCGCCGTCCAGCAGGTTGAGGAGGAGCCGGAGCGGCTCGTGCCAGCGGAAGTCGGTGACGCGGGCGGCCGGGTCCGTGGGGCCAGGGTCCGTGGGGCCAGGGTCCGTGGGAACGGAGGTCGGACCGGAGTTGGTGAAGTCAGGGGTGGGAGCCGAGTCCGCCGGATCGGGGGTGGGCGCCGGGTTGGGGGTGGGAGTCGGGTCCGCCGGGTTGG